>JAIYCK010000414.1 GCA_027488055.1 Flavobacteriales bacterium
CCCTTCGGCTTGCAACTACAATCCACTTTCAACTTGCTATCTGTACAATACATGTACCTATGATTGTTTTGGGTGCACCAATCCCAACGCTGGTAATTATGATCCAACTGCAACCATCGATGACGGTTCATGTTGCATTCAATATTTTACCATAGTTGCAGATGGGGAAATGTATTGGAGCATTTGGTCGCCAATCAATTATTCAGGTGGCTACGGAGTATATCCTTATCAAGATGGATTGTGCTTATTGGATGGATGCTTTAACATATCAACCAGCACTCAGTATGATCCCGAATTGGGCAACACTTCAAATGTGAATTGGCAACTTTTGGATAGTGATGGCAATGTGGTCGTGAGTGGCTCTACTTTATCAGGGATCGTATCAACATTCAACTCAGGTAATGTAATAGAAGGGTGCATGAACGGCGCTGCTTGCAACTATAACCCCAATGCAAACTGCGGTGGTTATGAGTTGTGCACGTTTGATTGTTATGGATGCACGGATATCAATGCATCTAATTTCAATCCCGATGCGCTCATTGATAACGGCACTTGTTGTTACAACGAATGGTATACCATACAAGCCACTGTGCCAGGCACTTGGAGTGTGAATGCTTCGCTTGGCGGTTATTATGCTACAGGTAACTATCCAGAGCAAAATGGTTTCTGTTCATTCGAAGGATGTGGAAATTTCTCTTTCTATCCTATTGATTTCATGATTTGGGATTATGAAGTGACCATTTATAATAGTGATGGCGAGGTTGTAGCGTCGATGATAAATTCACAAACAGAATTCCAAGATTATATCTATCTAGAGAACAATGCTATTTCGGGCTGTGGTGATTCATATGCGTGCAATTACGATCCAAATATCAATTGTTTTGATTACGCATTGTGCGATTATTCTTGCTACGGTTGCACGGATGAGACTGCACCCAATTACAATCCAACAGCGTCCATTGACAATGGCTCATGCTGCTATGGCTCATGGTATACCCTTGAGATGACAGGCCCAGCCTACTGGAGCGCTTATGACACACAAACCGGCGCCTACTATTATGGTAACTATCCTGAACAACCTGGATTTTGCATGGGTACTGATTGTTTTCAGTTTCAAGCGTGGTCCATTTTTGGAGAGGAAATTTCATACACAGTATCCAACTCCGAAGGTGTAATAGTGGTGAATGAGGCCTTTGGTTTTGAAGGAGAAATGCTTTTGGTAAATCCGTTGAATGCCACGGTCGGTTGTGGTGATTACAGTGCGTGCAATTATGATCCCAATGCCGATTGCAATGACTATTTTTTGTGTGACTATAGCTGCTATGGTTGCACCAATCCTGAAGCACCCAACTATGACCCGCAAGCCACATTGGACAATGGTACATGTTGTTTGAATAATTGGTTGACGGTCAGTGTGGATCAACCTTGCTATTGGTATGTAATAGATGGTTTCAACAGTTATTCCGCAGGGTTCTATCCCGATCAAACCGGTTTTTGCACAACCAGCAGTTGTCTCGGTTTTTACGCCTACAGCTTAGATGGTCAAGATATTAACTTCACTGTCACAGATGAAGCAGGCAATGTGGTGCTATCTGGAAATAACACCCTTTGGGGATTTGAAGCATATGATATTAGCTTGAGCGAGGAAATAGCGGGTTGTACGAACGAAACCGCATGCAATTACAACGAATTTGCCACATGCGACAATGGCACATGCGATTATTATTGCGCGGGATGCACAGATCCATTGGCACTCAATTTCAATCCATTTGTAGAAATGGAAGATGGTAGTTGCATTTACAATATGGAGTTGCCGAATATGGGGATGAACATTGTCACTGACGAAGAAAATGAGCAGTACTATGTACTCTTGAGTATGATGAACGAGGGCAATGGAGCTCCCTATGTATTGAGCAATGATTACAACAGTGAATTTACCATGATCAATGAAAGCGGTCAATATTTATCTGGACCTTACCCATGTGATATGGAAGTAGAGATGAATTTGGTAAGTATGTCCGCTGGTTTATCGACCTATTATAGTGCATCGATGGAAGGCGCTTGTGCTCAAACAATTTCAACCAATGAAGTGAAGGACTTGAACACAATCAATGTATTTCCGAATCCTGCTAGCAATCGATTGCAAATTACAGGATTGCCGCAGGGCCCAAATCAGATCGAACTATATGATGTGTCTGGTAGAAAAGTTTGGTCAGATAAGGTAGTTTCCAATAGCAGTGTAGTGGTTATCGACATCGAGCCTACTGCTGGAGTCTATCAACTGGTTAGCATCGCCGAAGGCAAAAGACAATCAGTACGTGTGATTTTCGAGTAAATCCCAAATGTTGAATAGATCTTAACATAAGATTATCGAGCCCCGTCTTTCGCAGATGGGGCTCGTTTTTTTTAGGTAGGTTGACATTGATCACATCGCATGAGCATTACTTCGTTAAATTTGTGACCACAAAACAGAAGTCTATGAGGCAGCTCGAATTATTGCGAAAATTGTATCGCGGCCGAAAGAACCCCAAGGATTCTTCGTTGCCACGAATTTCAGATGCGTTTTCTGAACATGCATTGTATGACTTAAAGCACAGAGGTATTCACATTGTGCCGGATTTCTTGCCCTCAAATATGATCAGTGATATCAAGCAATCCATTGATCGATGCTTGGATCATGTATCGGACGAGCAGTGGCAGCAAGTGCGGAGTGGCGTAAGCAGCAAGGAGAACCGCTTTGGAGTTTCTATTGGAGATCCATGGCATTTATGGATTGACAAAGAGGGCAGCGACCAACGTATAAGCCAAGCAGAATTTTTGCACACGGGAATAAGCGGATTTGCCTCGGATGAGCGTTTGCGCCTTATCGGTTGTGCTTATTTGGAAAGGCAAATTACCTTGCGCTTTTGTATGGTCAATCGAACAAAATACCAGCCTGCGAACATGGGCAGTGGTGGAGGTTGGCACCGCGATAACAATTACAAGCGCGGCTTCAAAAGTCTAATCTATCTCAGCGACAGCGATGAGCAAAACGGATGCTTTCAATATTTGGATCGTTCCGCGAGCATCTTTCATCACTTACTCAAGACACCTTTTCCCGACAAGTATCAATTTACGCATGATGAAGTGTTGCAAATGGTGAGCAGTGATGAGCATAAAATCACCAGCGCGATCGGTAAAGCGGGCACTATGGTGATGTTTGATACAAATGGAGTTCACCGCGGCAAACCATTGGAGCCCGGTGGATCACGTTATGCAATGACCAATTATTACATTGACTGATAAAAAAAAGGGAGCTAAATGCTCCCTTTTTTTATTTCTTCTTGTCCAAGACTTCATCGATCATGCCATATTCTTTTGCTTCTTGGGCGATCATCCAATAGTCGCGGTCGCTATCGGCCCACACTTGCTCGTACGATTTGCCGCTGTGCGTGGCAATGATGTCGTACAGTTCTTTTTTGAGTTTTTGGATCTCACGCGCTGTGATTTCAATATCACTCGCTTGACCGCGCGCACCACCCAAAGGTTGGTGAATCATCACACGGGCGTGTTTCAAGCCTGTACGTTTGCCAGCTTGACCAGCACACAACAATACAGCGCCCATTGAAGCAGCCATACCCGTGCAAATGGTGGCCACATCTGGATTGATGTATTGCATGGTATCATAAATACCAAGTCCTGCATATACACTGCCACCTGGCGAGTTGATATAGATTTGAATGTCTTTTTGGGCATCTGTGCTTTCTAAGAAAAGCAACTGTGCTTGAATGATGTTGGCAATGTAGTCATCGATTTCGGTGCCCAAAAAAATGATACGATCCGCCATCAAACGCGAGAATACGTCCACTTCACGGAAAGGCATATTGCGCTCTTCGATCACAGTGCGTGTCATCATTTCTGGACCATATAGGTGGCTTACCACATCGTCTACCACTGAACCAGAAATGCCCTGGTTGGATGTGGCATATTTTCGGAATTCTTTTCTTGTAATCATTTTCGTGTCTTTTTGAATAGGGATCTAAAGTATTAAAAGGAAGTCAGACTAAATGTTGAATTTTGTGAAGATTTTCACAGGGGTCAGGCGTTCATAACTTCCGCCCAAAATTGCTCAATGGAGCGAATGAAATTGGCCGGTGTGTGTTCGGTTTCGGCGAAAGTTCGGCTGTTTCGCAGCATTTGACTCCTATCGGAATCGCTCAATGTAAGAAAGGCCTTCAGCGACTCACGCAATCCTGGCTCATCATCGGAGGGGGTTAGATAGCCATTATACAGGTGTTTTACGAATAAATGCGCCCGTCCGATGTTGGTGGCGATAACTGCGCAGCCCGAGGCCATAGCCTCGTTGATGACCAAATTGGGGAAGTGATCAATGCTCTGAGTGCTCACATGAAGCATCGTGGTGTTGATCAAATGAAAGTAGTCTTTTTCTGCCGGACGGATGGTGACCAAATGACCCAGGTCATGTTTTGCAATGAAAGTTGCAATGGTTCCTTCCATGGCACCAGTACCAATAAAAATTACTTTCCAATCGTCCAAGATCTCAGGTTGTTCGGTGTGAATGTGATGCAGAGCTTCGAGGAACATCAGTGGTCTCTTATATTCCACAAAGGCACCAGCCCAAACCATGATTTTTTCTTTGTGCGTTGCAGGAAAGAATTTTTCCATGTCACAGAATCGGCTGGTTGGAGTGCGCACAAGGGGCTTCTTGGAGAAGACACCAGATGTTTGCACCCAATCTTCTACATCGGTGAACCAAGTGTATATGCCGTCG
>JAIYCK010000407.1 GCA_027488055.1 Flavobacteriales bacterium
CCACAGCATTGTGTTTCATAGCGCGGAAATGCTTCTCTACGATGATCTGGTGATTGCCAGTAGCAGTCACAATAATATCCGCTTCAGGGATGGCTGTATCCATTTTCTTCACTTCATAGCCTTCCATTGCCGCTTGCAACGCACAAATTGGATCGATTTCAGTTACGATCACACGCACACCTGCGTTGCGCAATGAATCAGCAGAACCTTTTCCTACATCTCCGAAACCAGCTACTACAGCTACTTTACCTGCCATCATCAAGTCAGTGGCACGACGCAATGCATCTACCAAACTTTCGCGGCAACCGTATTTGTTATCGAATTTGCTCTTGGTCACGCTGTCGTTGATATTGATAGCAGGCAATAACATTGTCCCGTTCTTCTCACGCTCATACAAACGCATCACACCGGTTGTGGTTTCTTCAGAGATTCCACGAATACCAGCTACGAGCTCTGGGAATTTGTCAAAAACCATATTTGTCAAATCACCGCCATCGTCGAGGATCATGTTCAATGGTTGATCATCGCTAAATGCAAACAAAGTCTGCTCGATGCACCAATCAAATTCTTCGTTGTTCATGCCTTTCCAAGCATAAACTGGAATGCCAGCAGCAGCAATAGCAGCAGCGGCGTGGTCTTGTGTGGAGAAAATGTTGCAAGAGCTCCAGCTTACTTCGGCTCCCAACTCTTTCAATGTTTCGATCAAAACGGCTGTTTGAATCGTCATGTGGAGACATCCTGCGATACGCGCACCTTTCAAGGGCTGTGTAGCACGGAATTCTTCACGAAGTGACATCAAACCAGGCATTTCTGCTTCGGCCAATTTGATTTCTTTGCGGCCCCATTCTGCGAGGCTCATGTCTTTTACTTTGTACGGAGCGACTTTCACTGCTTTAGTTGTACTCATTATGTGTGTAGTTGTTTTTTCTTTTTTCTTATTATAACTAATTGAAAAAGAGCTGCAAAAATAGGTCAAAAGTGGCCAAACACCAAAATTTATGTCTGATAATGCATCTCACTCCTTCCTTTGTTGAATGAGCTGATGCCTTGCCTTACTTTGCACTCGCAATTCCTGACAATCCAAACCCCTTGAATGTTTTATGCCCCTTATCATTTTTCAACATATTTTGGAAGAACGCGGAAAACTGATGGTTTGGCATGCCACAGAATCCACTGCGGAATTGCGAGAACGCTACGCGCGACTCTTTCCAGATCGTGTGATTCCAGCTATCAAATTGGAAAAGCGGGAGCGCGAATACATCATTGGTCGTTTGTTATTGCATTTGGCTCTGCCAAGTCATGAGATGACTTTTTTGGACAACGGAAAGCCTGTGCTTGATGAGCGGTGGCACATGAGTTTATCGCATTCAACTGAACTTGTGGCCTTGGCAGTAGCAGATGTGCCCGTGGGACTGGATTTGCAAGCGCCAGATCCAAAATTATTGCGTATTACTCACAAATATTGCAGCCACAAAGAGTTGGAATGGCTTGGGTCTTTAAACCATCCATTGGAGGGTGCCTTGTCGATTTGGTCAGCCAAGGAGGCTGTTTTCAAGATCTTTGGGCAAGGCATTGAGTTTGCCGAGGATATGGAGACACGCATGCACCTTCCTTCGCAGTCAACATTCCACGTGCAATACAAAGGCAAACACGGAAATTTTCTTTTCGAGATGGCGCAATTGAATGTGCGCAAGGCACAACTTATCTATACTGCTCTTTTAGATTAACTCAATGCGGGTAAAATGGTGCCGCTGCAGGATCCAAATCCGATGCGCACTCCATCCTTTTGGGCATGACCCGTGAGAATGACCGTATCGTGGTCTTGGATAAAGGTGCGGGTGCTACCGTCATTCATCGTCACTGGTTTGGTGCCTTTCCAAGCGATCTCAAGCATGCTACCATAACTTCCTTCGGCGGGACCACTTATGGTTCCTGAGGCCAACAAATCACCGCAACGCATATTGCAACCATTCACGGTGTGGTGAGCCAATTGTTGGTTCATATTCCAATACATGTGTTTGAAATTACTTTGACTCACCACAGTTGCTGGACCTTCTGCTGGTTGAATCGAAACTTCAAGCGCGATGTCGATGTGTTTGTCGCCCTCGAATTCGAGGTAGGGCAATACGGCGGGTTCTTGTGCTTTCCCGCTCGTGCGGAAGGGTTCGAGCGCATCCAACGTCACTACCCAAGGGGAAAGAGTGGATCCGAAATTTTTCCCCAAGAATGGACCAAGTGGCACATACTCCCAGCGTTGAATGTCGCGTGCGCTCCAGTCGTTGAACAACATTAAACCAAATATATAATCGTCTGCTTCTGCTGTTGAAATACGCTGTCCAAGCGGCTTTCCATCAAAGGTGACGAAGGCGACTTCCAATTCGAAGTCAAGCTGCTTGGTGGGGCTGTAAGTTGGCAAGGTTTCGTCACTTGCATTGATTTGGCCACAAGGACGGTGTAAGGGCGTGCCACTTATGACAATACTCGACGCTCTGCCGTGATAACCCACCGGAATATGCTTCCAATTGGGTAAAAGTGCTTTGGCTGGATCGCGAAACATGATTCCCACATTGCGCGCATGGTCCTCGCTGCTATAGAAGTCGGTATAGTCACCTACTTTGATAGGCAGCAGCATTTGAACCTCATTTTGATTGAAAAGCACTTGCCGCACATGGTGTTCTTTGTCGCGTAAGTCAGGCATATCGCTGCGCAACAATTTGGAAACACGATTGCGCAATTCGCGCATGGCCATTTTTCCATGACGCATGCAACGATTGAGCGAATCGCTTACCATGTCATCGAGCGTGAAAGGCAAATTCTCCAGATAACCCATCACGTGAAGGGCCTTGAGGTCGATGAGCTTGTCACCGATGGCGCAGCACACATGGGGCAATTGACTCTCGGTTCGAAAAATCCCGAATGGCAGATTTTGAATAGGGAAGTCACTGCCAGCAGGTACTTCTACCCAAGATCGCAGTGCTGGATCGTTTGCTTTATTTTCTACCATGTTTGAATCGTTATATGCGTTGGTACAAAGCTAATGGTTGGAAGTGAATTGTGGGCCAGATGCCACGTGATTTTTGAAACCCAATTTCATTCTTGCTAGTGTTTTGGAGAATTCAATATCAAAGGACTTGGATCGCAAATAGGCATTGTGTATATGGCAGTAAGCAAAAGAGCGAGCTCAAGGGCTCGCTCTTCGAGATAAAAAAGTTGACCTTATTTGGCTTTGAAATAAAGTCGTGTAATGAAGATTCCTTGACCATCTTCTTTACCTGCATCGCTTTCAACACCGCTTGTCGCAAAAGCAAGCTCATATCCTTGTGCGTCCATTTCATTGAGTTTCGAAACAATCAAAGCATCATTGGAGGCAATGTTTTGAAAGTTGATACCCACCATGGAAAAGAAATTGAGCATTTTAGTTTCGCGGAATGCATCAATTTTGATATCCGAGCGATCCACATCACTTTGCTTTGAATCTTTACCATCTGCGCGGCTCGTGGTAAAGGCGTTGTAGTCAAGTTCAGTAGTTGTTTCGATCATGCGCGAACGCCCCAAGCCCCCTGGTAGAATAGATTCAACCAAGGTGATGACTTTGTATCCACCAGCAGTTTGGTAGCCCTCGGCGTTGGTTTTTTTACCTTCTTGAACGGTTGACCAAGCATAGAAAGAGATACTTGTGGCTGCAATTGCGATGACGGCGGTGATAATTAATTTTTTCATTTTTTTGATATTTTTATAAGGAGCAATTTATCATAATTTTTATGAAATGTTTATTAATTATTCAAAATAGATCGCCTTTTTTAGTTGCTATGAAAAATTGAGTGAGTCCAATTTGAACGAGTTGAGAAGTGCATGATATCTTGAGTCATTTGGTTTTTGAAATACCTCGTCGAATGAGAAACAATATTTGGTCTAGCTCGAATAGATATATTTGTCTTTAAGAATTGGACTTGGTCACTAACTTTTAATTGAAATCTATACAGAATGAATGCATTGCTTGTTTTTCTCAAATTGCAAATCCCAGAGCGGTTATGGGGAATTATTCTGATGGTGGGTATTCCTCTTTTGATCGTTTTATCTATCGTAATGAACATAAACAATGCGATTAAAAAGCGAAGACAACGGAAAGATCAACAGCTTAAAGCAGAACTAGAGAAAGATTGGGCGAACGAGAAAGGGATTCAATTTTTTAATCGTCTGGCAAAAATGATCAATCAAAACGAGAGTCAACGTATGACTGATCACATCGAACTACAAGGGCTCGATTCAATTGGTGAGTCAACGCTGAACCAACGTTTCGAAGTCACGAATCCAAAATTTAGGTTGCGTTTGTGGTATGTTGTTTCCTCGCTCCACGATCGGTATGAAATGGAAGTAAAAGCCCTTCAAGGTAAAGCTGCGCATGAAGTCGAGGCGGAGGAGGGTATCAATTTGGGTGCTGATGAATTGCTATATGAGAAATTTGAAAATTGCGAATGGTATGAGTTGAGGCGGAGTCGACAAAGGACTTTTGGTTATCATGGGCTAGGTATTCGAATACCACTGGGCGGAGGAATGTCGTACCGTGCAGGTCAAATTCAAAGCATCGAACCTCAGACGAAAGGGGAGTATCAGTTCGATGGAAAAGGTATATTGTATGTCACCAATCTTCGCATTATTTTCATCGGTCAGAGCGAAAACAAAGTAATAAGCTTGAGCGCTATTCTGGATTTGGAACAGTTCAAGGATTCTGTTGTGATCGGTAAGTCGCGTGGTAAAAAGCCATTGATTCGCTTCGAAATGGACGATGCCGCGTTGTTTTCGCGATTGATCATAAAATTGTTCAAGGATTGATTGATGTGGAACGATTTATTGGGTGCTTCCTGATTGCGGTTCATTTGTTATTGATCTAATTCACACAAACAAGATTTATTTCCTTTGCACTATCGTGTCAGCTGGATTAAAGTTGAACAACCTATTGTATTTTCACCGCATGAAATCGGGTTGGAAAAGTGGTGTCATAGGGCTCGTTGTCTTTTGGATGATTGTGCATCTGATAGCCACCGTTTGCTATACCACTCATTGTCCCTCTTCAGGGCTCATTGCTTCGATGTCACATCGCTACATGGTGCCGCTCTTTCATCAGAATTGGTCAGTGTTTGCGCCCAATATTCCGGAGTATGGTGC
>JAIYCK010000288.1 GCA_027488055.1 Flavobacteriales bacterium
AGCTTCGAATGTGGCAAGGCCATTTCTGAATCGCTGGTAGGAGATCAATTAAAGCACATCCTTATATTGTCAGATGGGCACCTTGTCAATGGCGATGAATTGGTGCAAGGCATCAATGATTCTTTGCCCGAACACGTGATCGTAACGGGCGGTTTGGCAGGCGATGCTGGTAGATTCTCCGGCACCTTGGTTGGGGTCGATGAAGTACCTATCAAAGACCGGATTGTGGCTGTGGGATTCTATGGCGAACGATTCATCGTGACCCATGGCTCACAAGGCGGTTGGGATCCTTTTGGCCCAATTCGCGAAGTGACCAAAGCCTCACAAAATGTATTGTTTGAGCTCGACGGTGAGAGGGCCTTGGATGTATATAAAAGATACCTTGGCCCAAAAGCAGAGGAATTGCCGGGTTCAGCCCTTCTTTTCCCTCTTTGTATCTTGAATGAAGCCACTGGTCAACACTTGGTGCGCACCATCCTGAGCATCGATGAAGAGTCGGGTTCAATGACATTTGCGGGCAATATTCCACAAGGAGAACAAGTCCAATTTATGATGGCCAACTTTGACCGCCTCGTAGATGGAGCCAACGCGGCCGCTGAGGACGCAGCTGGCTTTCACAAAGGAGTCGAGCCCCAGATGGTCCTGATGATCTCATGCGTGGGACGTAAAATTGTTTTGGATCAACGGATCGAAGAGGAGGTAGACGCAGTGCGCAGTGTCTATGGCAAATCGCCTACCTACACCGGTTTTTATAGCAATGGCGAAATTTCGCCCGCTCGAAAATTCACAGCTTGTTCGCTGCACAATCAGACTATGACAATCACCACTTACGCGGAAGCCTAATACCCATCCAAACCACCCTATTGGATATGGAAACCCAGAAAGCATTCCACCGATTACTCGCTCGTCAAATACAAAAACATTTTCCAGGTCAAACCGATCTTGGCAGTGAATACGACGCCTTTTTCAAGGCCATCAGCCAATCGTATACACAGCATGACAATGATCGATTGTACTTGGAACACGCGATGCTGCAAAGCTCGCAAGAGTTGTTGGGCAAAAAGCAAGTGATCACCAACTTGTTGGAGACACAAACCAGTGCCATCACCTCCTTGCGCCAATCCATTGCTGAATTGTTGCCAGAAAACGACCTCAATGCCAATGATGATATCATGGCCATTGCCGACATTCTGCACAAGGAAGTACATGGCCGAAAAATGGCCGAATTGCAAAATGTGCAAATCAATAAGCGCATTTCGTATTTGCTGAGCAGTCTGAAATTGGGAATGGTGGAATATGACCTCCAAGGTCATATCCAGTTTGCACACGAAAAATTTTACGAGATTTTCGAATGGCCTGATGGGGAGCTCATCGGCAAGGGCATCAAAGAATTGATCGATGTCTCGAAGGAATCAGAATATCTCAGTAAATTCTTGGGATCATTCACTTCATCCGATGGACTTGTATTAGAATTACCTCTTTTCACATATCACAAAAAACAATTTTGGGCCCTGTGCAGTGTTGCACCCGTTTATGATCACAGCGGCCTGCGCAGTGGCATGGTCATGGTCGTTTTTGACATCACCGAACAAAAAACATTAGAGGCCGAGTTGCGCTTTGAGCGAACCAAAGCCGAGGAAGCCTTGGAAATCAGAAAGACCATCATGGCCAATGTAAGCCATGAATTGCGAACTCCTCTGAATGCCATCGTTGGAATGTCTTCGCTGCTGGGTGATACCACGCTGAATGCTGAGCAATCCGAATACGTGGATACCCTTAAAAATTCGAGTCATGGATTGCTCATTCTCATCAACGACATTCTGGATATTTCCAAAATAGAAAGTGGTGCCTTGGAATTGGAACATACCACCTTCTCTATGCATCAGAGCATCCACCTGCTTCGCAAAGGACTCAATGTGAAAGCCCAAGAAAAAGGCATCAAACTGAGATTGATCAGTGACTCCGACTTGCACGGATATCACATGGGCGATCCTACTCGACTCAATCAGGTCATCACCAATTTGGTGGGCAATGCCATCAAATTTACAAATGAGGGGACTGTGGACATCATCCTTGATTTGCTCGAGGATCGCAAAACGGAACAAGTCATACGGATTGCTGTGAAGGATACGGGAATCGGTATTCCAGCGGATCGCTTGGATAGTATATTTATGAAATTCTCGCAAGCCGACGCCAGTACCACCCGTAAATTTGGTGGAACCGGATTGGGACTCAATATCGCCAATGAAATTGTCCAATTGATGGGCGGAGAAATTGCAGTAAATAGCACCGTAGGAGAAGGCTCCGAATTCATGTTCACCATCACCCTAACTAAATCAGAAGCACCCAAATTGGAAGAGCCCAATATCATTCTCAACAAGTCGCTCCAGGGCTATCGCATTTTACTGGTGGATGACAACAATATCAACTTATTCTTAGCTCAGACCATCCTAAGCAAATGGCACGCAGAAGTGACTTCCGCCACCAATGGCGAGGATGCCATTAAAGCCGTTGCACGTGATCGCTACGACCTCATTCTGATGGACCTTCAAATGCCTGTTTTGGATGGCTTCGAGGCCACACGAATCATTCGCTCTGATATTAAGAACAACACACCCATCATCGCTTTCACCGCCAATGCACTCAATTCTGAGAAGGAAATGTGCATGAGCATCGGAATGAATGACTACCTCACCAAACCAATCCAACCCG
The DNA here is from genome assembly GCA_027488055.1 of Flavobacteriales bacterium. Taxonomy (GTDB): domain Bacteria; phylum Bacteroidota; class Bacteroidia; order Flavobacteriales_D; family Sanyastnellaceae; genus CANHSF01. Next base: position 2,713 of record JAIYCK010000288.1, read on the forward strand.
AAACCTTGTTTACAGCTATCATGCGATTGCTCCCACAAAACGGACAAGTTGCATCCACCTAACTAGCGAGCTTGCAAAGTAGTTTACCTTTGCCCCATGGAATTCTTCAACCTCACAGAAATAGGATCATGCTTTATGGTCTTGTTCGCGGTCATTGACATCATTGGCTGCGTGCCGGTGATCATCAAGATCAAACAACAAGCCGGCAATATCCAACCCATCACCACCACCCTTGTGTCGCTGGTGCTGATGGTGGCCTTCCTTTTTGCAGGTAAGAAATTCTTGAGCATTTTTGGAGTCGATGTCAATGCTTTCGCTGTGGCAGGTTCGATTATTCTCTTTTTCATCGCTATGGAAATGGTTTTGGGTATCAAAATATTCAAGCAAAAGGACGGCGCAGAAAAAGTCGCGACCATTGTGCCACTGGCCTTTCCCATCATCGCAGGAGCGGGTACTTTTTCCACCCTTATTTCCTTACGAGCCGAATACCACGAAATCAATATACTGATCGCCATCATACTCAATATGCCTTTGATCTATATCACCTTGCTCTCGGCTGGAAAAATCGAAAAATTCCTCGGAATCGGTGGAATTTCAGTCGTAGAAAAAGTATTTGGAGTGATCCTGTTGGCCATTTCGGTCAAATTATTCTCCAACAACATCACTCATCTTTTAGGTTCATAGGAGTCTGTGGCAGTTGCAATTACCATTTATACTGACGGCGCAGCCAAGGGCAATCCCGGCCCAGGTGGGTATGGTTTGATCATGCAGAGCGGCGAACATTACAAGGAATTCAGCCAAGGCTTTCGCCTTACCACCAACAATCGCATGGAATTGCTCAGCGTGATCGTGGGATTGGAGAAAATAAAATTGCCCGGGGCACGTGTGGTCGTCGTTTCAGACAGCAAATATGTGGTGGACGCTGTGGACAAAAAGTGGATCGATGGATGGATCAAGCGTGGTTGGAAGAATGTCAAGAATCCAGACCTCTGGAAACGTTACCTGCAAGTAGCGGCAAACCACCATGTTAAAATGCACTGGGTCAAGGGCCACAACGGCCATCCCATGAACGAGCGGTGCGATGTATTGGCCGTGGCGGCAAGCACTGCACCCCAACTTCAGATTGATGTGTGGTATGAAGCGAACAAGGAGCGCCAAGACTTGTTTGGGGTTTGATGTCTTGCCGTACATTTGCACCCGATTTACGATCACACCGTCGGCAAAGACGAAGGAAAACACACAACCTGCACAACATTTAATACAAAATGCGCACAGATTCTTACCAAGGCCATGATTATTACCTCATGGATGAATTGCTCACTGAAGAGCAAAAACTTGTTCGCGACGCCGCTCGCGCATGGGTAAAAAAAGAAGTATCACCTATCATCGAAAAAGCTGCTGAGGAATGCAAATTCCCCATGCACCTCCTCGCTGGTTTGGGCGAAATCGGTGCCTTTGGACCGTATATCCCGACTGAGTATGGCGGAGCTGGTTTG
>JAIYCK010000004.1 GCA_027488055.1 Flavobacteriales bacterium
AAAATTGTATTCACCATGGATGCCGATTTGCAAGACAGCCCGGACGAGATCCCTGCTATGCGCGATATGATTTTGAACCAAGGTTTAGATCTTGTAAGCGGCTGGAAAAAGAAGCGTTTTGATCCGTTGAGTAAAACCATTCCAACCAAACTATACAATTGGGCGACACGAAAGATGAGCGGCATTGCGCTTCATGACTTCAACTGCGGACTTAAAGCATATCGTTTGGAGGTAGTCAAAAGCTTAGAAATTTACGGTGAAATGCATCGCTATATTCCTGTCATGGCACAACGAGAGGGATTCAAAAACATCGGAGAAAAAGTAGTCGAGCACCGCGCACGCCAGTTTGGGCATACCAAATTTGGTTTGGAGCGTTTTATCAATGGCCCGCTTGACTTACTTACGATCATGTTCATATCCAAGTTTGGTAAACGTCCAATGCACATTTTTGGCACCATCGGCGGTATGATGTTCATGATAGGTTTTTTTGGATTTGCCTATTTGGGCATTGACAAATTTTTGCACTTGTATGTGTACCATCGCACTGCACCAGTGTTGGCAACGCAGACCTGGTTTTTTATCGCGCTTACAGCCATGATTATTGGAACTCAACTTTTCTTAGCAGGCTTTATTGGTGAGCTTATCACCCGCAACACAGCCAGTCGAAATCAATATAAAATACTCGACTCGATCTAACAATAGCCTTCAGGCAATTGGGATCTTATCGGACGTTCTTAGAAATCCATTCAAGGACAAGGAGTTCCATATTCCAAGGGTCAATAGACTATAGACAAGATCCCTGATAATTCGTCGATCGAACGTTTCAAGAAATCTCATCCTCGTCTTTGTGTGTCTCTTGCGCGCAGATGAAATGAGACTCATACCTGAAGATATCAACCATTAAAAAAGGGCACCCAATGGGTGCCCTTTCACTATTATTTCAATGAATGAATTATTCCTTGATCAAAGGCGTTGAAACTCTATTTGCTCCATTCTCAACTTGTACTACATAAAATCCTGGTGCAAGTGTTTCCACGTTCATTTCAATCAACTTGCTTCCCTCAGCATTTGCAATTTGCTGGCGCGTTACCAAGCGACCATCCATAGCGATGATCGAAACAGCTACATCAGCTGTGCGGTCCAAATTAGAGACATTCACAACCAAACCTGAGTTTGCTGGATTTGGATAAAGGTTCACTCCCATTTCCAAACCGATGAAACCACCTGCTAGGAAGCCGTCATTGTTATTGAACATGCAAGATCCGTCATCAAACGTCGCTTGCGGGTTGTAATTCATGGCAAATTCATTGGTGCAACCAGAAATTTCTGTGCATGCTCCATTGATGCTGAAGTCATTCGAAGCAGAGTATCCATAATACAAGCTGCCTTCGTAGTAAGCACCACCAAGATCGATCATGTAATATCCGCCATTCCATCCATCACCCCATGAGTCTGTCATATTAAACTGATAGCATCCATTTGGCAAGCAAAGGTTTGTTTGGCCCATTGACCAAGAATTCAAACCGTCACCTTCGAAAACGACTTCTCCATTTTCATTGGTGATATTCCATCCCATTTCCGTACCCCACATTTGAGAGACGATAGTGACTGTAACGGTATTCAAATCACAATCAATTCCATAAATGCAAGAACCATCATCGTTCGTCGCTTCTGCATTGTAGTTGTTTGCCAAAGGATCCGTGCAACCATAGACCACCACAGCACCACAAGTACCATCAATGCTTGACACTTGACTGGCAAATGCGTCTGTAGCACCAGGCTGTGCATTGATGTATTGTCCGCCCGTTCCATTGATCCAGAAGTAACCGTTCGACCAGCCAAAAGGTCCTTCGTTGTTGATCATATTAGCTGTGTAACACATTCCAGGTTGAAGACAAATTGTAGTGTAGAAAATCTGACCATTGCTAAGTCCACTTACTTCAGAAACGAGATTGCCTTGGTCGTCCAAGATTTCCAATTCCACTTGTTGACCATTGCTGAATGTGCATACATACAACTGTGCAATCACACTGCCTTCTCCAGCGCAGTATTCGCATGAGCCATCGTCTTCATTAGCAGTTGGATTGAAGTTGATGGCAGAAGGATCCGTGCAACCCGTGAATATGCATGATCCATCGTCATATAAAGCCGTTGGATCGAAATTAGAAGCGCTAGGATTGATGCACCCCAAAGCAATAGCTGGTTCACAGCCTTCAGCATTGAGAGCGAAAGTGCCATAACCAAAATAGCCTGAAGGCAAACCATATGAGGTGACAGTTCCATTCGCCATGAGCATGAGGGTACCACCATTCCATCCATCACCGAAAGTGTCGTGTGTAACCAATGTATAGCAACCATCAGCCAAACACATCGTTGCTGAATAAGTCATTTGATTGGCCGTGTAATTATTTCCTACGAAAACCACATTGCCATCAGCGTCCAAAATTTCGAACCATGTCTCACTCGCGAAACTACCCGTGGTCATTACCGCCGTAACTGTATTCAAACCATCACAATTTACAGGCATGATGCAAGAACCATCGTCGGTATTGGCATTTGCATTGTAGTTTACCGCTGTTGAATCCGTGCAACCATAGATCGTAGTGCATGTGCCATCCACTGAGAAGATTACCGATTGGGTGGAGAGATAGTTTTCAAGCCCCGTGTTGATGTATTGACCACCTGTTCCATTCACCCAAAAATAACCATTGTACCAGCCATTAAGGCCAGCAGAGTTTGACATGACAGCAGTGTAACATTCGCCACTGTTGAGACAAAGATCATGATATGAAATTGAGCTCAATGTTCCGCCATCTAGACTGATCACTACATTGCCATTCTGATCTAGGATGTCCAAAGCCACCTGATTTGCATTAGAGAAAGTGCACAAGTAGAGAGTAGCAGTTATGCTTCCCTCCGCGTTGCAATATGCGCAGGAGCCGTCGTCTGTGTTTGCTCCTTGGTTGAAGTTGATCGCCGTTGGATCAGTACAGCCATAAATTGTATATTGGCATGAGCCGTCGTTGATCGTTGCAGCTGGATCATAATTGATGGCCAATGAATCGGTGCAGCCGTAATCTCCCAATGCATAGCAAGTAGCAGAAAACGAGTAATCACCTGCTTGAGACGCAAAGCCTCCCACACGAATAAAATACGTGAGTCCTTCAATAGCAGTAAAAGTAACTGAGCTGCTCATCGATCCGCACGCATCATCATTTCCTACAACGCATGACAGAGCGCCGCAATCCCCCATAAATACATGCAATTTTGTATCAAAACCAGTGGTCGGATAACAAGTCGTCATGTCCACCATGGAAGAGTTATTGGCCGTCCATGTGTACCAAGCTTGTCCGCTGGTTCCTACACTCGTGCTGCACGTCGTTGCTCCGCTAGAAGCATTGTCATTCATCACACCTACCGTGGAGCCGCTGTAGATTGTTCCATCGCATGCGATTGAAACAGCATCAAAGCAACTTGTGCCTGGTAGTATCTGAGCCTGAAGCCCGATGCACCAGCACATCACAAGACTAAGAACCAATGTACATTTTGTTTTCATAAGGGTAAAAGAATTTTGATTTATGGTTTCAAATCGATTGAGTAAACAATATTACTATCAATACTTTAAGCAGACAAGTAAATCGAATAAAACGTTGCTTTGTTCATCCTCTTTTCGCGAACCGCAGGGACAACAAAACACCAAGTAATTGATTTACATCGGCTTACACACTGTTAAAAATCAGAAACCGTTCGATTTGTTCATAACTCAAGGTCATTCATGAATTACACCGCTGCCAACAAGTCGATTTCCCTCATACCAAGCCGCAAATTGGCCCGCGGCTATGCTTCTTTGAGGCACTTGGAAAACGATGTGCAATCCTTCTTCTTTTTGGGTCAGCGTGGCTTTGAACAATTCTTGTCGATATCGATAGCGCAAGTCGTAGGTCCTTTTTTCATTGATTTGCATCTGATCCGCTTGGTCCAACCAATGTATCTCAGGCTGGGCAATGAAAATTCCCTGCCGCACGAGGCCTGGATGAAGTTCGCCCTGCCCAACAAATACGATGTTGGAAATTGGATCAGTACCCAAAATAAAAAGCGGTTCCGCTTTGCCTCCTACCCCTAAGCCCTTGCGTTGGCCTGTAGTATAATAATGCGCCCCATTGTGTTCACCAATTTTAACGCCTGCGCGAGGATCCAGCTGAAAGGCCGACGTAGAATGAGCAAGTTCCTCCGCACCTTGATATTTGTGGATCAGAGGTGCATCCATTGGAATTTCGATGATGTCGCCTTTGCGGGGTTTCAATTGTTGTTGCAGAAACGTGGGCAATTTTACTTTACCAATGAAACAAAGCCCTTGAGAGTCCTTTTTATTGGCCGTTGGTAGGCCAATTTGATTGGCGATGGCCCGCACCTCCGATTTTTGCAAATGCCCAATGGGGAATAACGCCTTAGAAAGTTGAAATTGATTCAACTGACATAGAAAATAGCTTTGATCTTTATTCGCATCGGCTCCCGCCAAAAGACGGTAGTGTATTTGACCATTGGATTCAGATTCAGCCTTTTGGCAATAGTGACCTGTGGCCACAAAATCCGCATTGAGCTGAAGCGCCACGTTTAGAAAAAGATCGAATTTGACCTCTCTATTGCAAAGCACATCTGGATTGGGTGTCCGGCCCATTTCATACTCCCTAAACATGTAATCCACAATCCGCGCTTTGTATTCCGCGCTCATATCGAGGACATGAAAAGGTATTCCAAGGCATTCAGCCACGAGCATGGCGTCCTGACTGTCATCGATCCAAGGGCATTCATTGTTGATAATGACCGATTCATCGTGCCAATTGCGCATGAAAATACCGATTACTTCATACCCCTGTTCGATCAAAAGATGCGCTGCCACGCTGGAATCAACGCCGCCTGAAAGTCCAACCACTACTCTACCCATGTGAGACATGGTACAAAATTAAAGAAGATAAGCCGGCTTGTCTCTTTATTGATGAAATTTACCAATAGCTTCTTTTTCAATAAATTAATCCACAAAACAGAAGGTTTGGGCTGGTAAAATGAAAGATCTAGCCCCTATTCGGTCAAAAAAATCGCAATAACATTACATTTGTAATGGCAACCCTTCTATAAATCGTACGTCTTAAAGTCTAATCCGCGTGGCTGAATCCAGAACAGTGCAAGCTCTTATTGATGGCTGTCTCAAAGGAGATCGTCGATCACAGCAAGCTGTGTACAAGATGTTCTATGGAAAAATGAAGAGCGTGTGTATGCGTTACACCCGCGACAATGATCAAGCCATGGATGTCCTTCAAGAGGGTTTTGTCAAGGTATTCAACAATCTTGATCGCTACACAGGAGTAGGCTCTTTCGAAGGATGGATTAGGAGAATCATGGTCAATTTATCCATTGACCGATTCCGAAAATTGAAGCACGATTTTGTGCTGCTAGGTGAAAATGACAACTTGGAAAATTGGGACATCCATTCCAATGAGCAAGAAGAAGAAAAAGATGGTGATGACGCCATTTACGATATAACTCCGGAGCAGATTATTGATGCGATGCAACAATTGTCCCCGGCATACAGGACCGTTTTTAATTTATATGTGTTTGAGAATTACTCGCACCAAGATATAGCTGAAGCACTGGAAATCAGTGTAGGTACATCCAAAAGCAATTATGCCAAGGCGAGAAAAAACATACGTAAATTATTAAGCAAGAGCCTAAACTTGAACTTAACACGAGAGAATGAATAAACTTTACAATACGTTCGAAAACCAATTGCGTGACAAACTCGCGGGGCATGAAATGCCCTATGAGCCTCAGCATTGGAACGATTTGCAGTCCAATCTGCGACCGCAAGGACGCAGCTCGAGCGCGCTCATAGTTGCTCTTTTAGCAACTTTCACTTTTTTGGGCGGCCTTGGTATCGCCAGCTATCAAGCGATTAATTTAAAGTCCACAGCAAAAGTTGCCTCCAGCAAGGATCTTGGCCTTGAATCAGCTGTGGTGAAAAAGTCACAATCTAAAGCTCTAGTAACAGTTCCTTCGTCCGATTCAATGTCGGAAGCTGTGAAAACCAATACAACGTCTAACCTTTCAATGCATAGCGTTTCGACGGAAAATAAGACACAAACTCCTGTTGTGCCAAATACTGAAATCAATGCGCCAACTGAGTTTGCAAACAATGCGAATCCAGCCGAAGCTACAGTGCCTCTTGCAGCAGAAAATCAGAAGAAAAAGTTGGCTTTCGCTCCAAGTGTGTCGACAGCATGCGCTGGCTCAGAGATCGAGTTCAAAGTTACAAGTCTTCCAGACGGCGTGACTGGCAACTACATCTGGAACTTCGGCGATGGCAAGTTCAAGGCAGAAACAGCTCCTTCAAACATTTACACAAAGCCAGGTCACTATGATGTATCGTTGTCCATCACTGACGACAACGGCCGCATCACCACCACGGTCCTTAACAAAGCCATTGTGATTGTTCCTACTCCAAAAGCTGATTTCACATGGCACTTCGACAACGTTGACCCAGATCGCCCGACGATCAAAGTCATCAACACAAGCGCCAATGCGAGTAGTTCCGAGTGGACCATGAAAGACGGCTCCAAAATGACAGACATCAATCCATCGATTGACCTACTCAGCCAAGGAAAGCATATGTTGGCTTTGCAAGTGACCAATCAATATGGTTGCAGCAATGGAACTGTGAAGCACATTTCGGTCAACAGCGACTTGAATCTTGGAGCGCCGAAAGCAATGAAGATCGGCAAAGATACCTTCATGCCTGAGGCACTTAAGTCTAACAAACACAACTTTATACTGACCATCTACGATCCATCGGGAAATGCGGTATACGAAACATCGAATCGCAGCAAAGGCTGGGACGGATCCTTAAGTGGAGGCAGCCAAGCAACCATTGGACAAAACTATCAATGGCGTGTATTGATCATCAATGACCTCACGAAAGAAGAAAAATATTTTAACGGAACGCTGAATATTATACCTTAACCAAAGTAAGCGTTACTAACTTGTGTGTTTGACCAAGAGCCCGAAGATGACCACTTCGGGCTTTTTTTGGACCCTATTGAGTCATTCACCATTGGCTATTAATAATTTACGCAAAGCGCAACCAAAAAAAAATAGGTCAGTCTATATTTGTGACCATACACGAACATAATCCAGTGTTGTTGTTTAGGAAGATTATCCCCTTGTTTCTGATTGCTGTCATTTGGCAGCCTATGCGTGCATTGGCCCAAGCGACCACCAACGATGCAACCTCTGTCTGCGCTTGTAATGGCAGTATGACGTATACCAATACAACCGGATCGAATCAAACCTATATTCTGCAATCCATTGGATCTGGCGTCACATACAACTTCAATGGTCTCAATGGTTTTGTTCAAACTGGACTATGCGCAGGCACATATACCTTGCAGGTACTTTCTAACGGCAACACAACCACCGAATACATCACAGTATCTTCTGCGGACAATGCGTTTCCGCCGCATACGACCTTGGCGGTTTGTAGCACTACAAGTTCATTTAATCTTGCCAATGCAATAACCGGTTTGAGTCCTAATGGCTTTTGGCTCGATCCCCAGGGAACTTTGACATCCAACATCCAAACCACGGCCAATGCACAAGAAGGATTTTATGCCTACATCGATAATAGTCTTGGATGCCCTGTCGCTACAGGCGTGTATATTG
>JAIYCK010000192.1 GCA_027488055.1 Flavobacteriales bacterium
CAAGGGACAAGCCAAAAAGCCTTACTCCATTGAAAACATAGAATACGATATCACCATTCGTGTTTTAGATAGCACGGATACATCGTATACCATGCTCATGACCTATGAAAATTATTCGATCAAAAGCAATTCGCAAAAAGACAAGTACCAACTCCAGCAATCATTGGGCGAAATGGTCGAGTCATTTGATATTAAGTTTGTAACAGATGAATTTGGTGCGTTTGATTCGCTTCAAAATATCGCCGACCTGCAAGTCACCTACCTGAAGCTAGTCGACCAATTGAAGGCAATCATGTTAGAAAATTTCAAAGACAAGGCTTCGAAATCAGAAATAGAAACAAGTTTCACTCTTCTCCGTCAATCGGCTGTCACCGAAGATTTCATTAAACTTTTGTTTATGGACGATATCAGCAATCTTTTTTCTACATACGGCCTTGAACTGATACTCAACAAACCTATTGAACTTGAACTGATGTATCCTGGACTAAACGGTATCACCATGAATGGTTCGGCGGAAATACTTTTGAAGAGTATCGAAAAAAGTCGTGGAATCGCCTCCTATTCCTTGACTAAGAAACCAGATCAAGAATCGGTCAAAGCATATATAACAGCAATTGCAAGTGTATTGCTTGGCAGCAACATGGACAAAGTTGCCGACTTTTCAGATGTTCGGTGCTCCATCAAAACAAAATGCGATCACTCGATGTCCCTTTCCACCGGCTGGATGTCAAAAGTGAAAATTCAAGACAATACAACAGTTACACATGACGAAAAAAAAATAAAACACGTGGAGACATGGGAGTATGCTCTTCAGTAAGCTAAATCCTAGAAAAGAAAAAAAGCCGCTCGCCATACGCTCACCTTCCCCCCTCATTTTCAAAGTAAACTCCATCACCTTGTGTGGACTTATGAACATTTGGATCCATTTTAGCCCCTGATAACGTGTTAGTTAATGTGTATGGTCATTCCAACTGATTACTTAAAGCACTGATTTACAGCAGAACGAGATTAGTTCTCAACACATCATCCACAATGATCGTGTGTAAAACTCCGAAAGTTCCACGGGCTGTTTCACGGTACTTTCGTAGCAGAAAGCATCGCACTTATGAAATTCACATACTACGGACATAGTTGTTTTGGGGTTGAGCTCGAAGGACTGCATTTATTGTTTGATCCCTTTATTACCCCCAACGCATTGGCCAAGGACATCGATATCGACTCGATCCCTTGCGACTATATCCTATTGTCGCATGGACACATGGACCATGTGGCAGATGTGGAGCGCATTGCGAAACGCACCAACGCCACCATCATCGCATCCTATGAATTGGCTATGTACTACGCCGCCAAAGGATTCAAACACCATCCCATGAATACGGGAGGATCGTGGGATTTTGGAGCATGGAAAGTGAAATGTGTGAATGCCGTGCACAGCAGTGTGCTGCCGGATGGCACGTATGCTGGAAGCGCTATGGGCTTTGTGATTGCGAACGATCACCGCTCTGTGTATTACAGCGGAGATACTGCACTGCACATGGACATGAAACTCATTGCCGATTATTATCCCGTGGATATTGCATTGGTGAGCATGGGCGACAACTTCACCATGGGCATTGAAGATGCGGTAATCGCTTCCAAGTTCATCAATTGTGACATTGTGGTTGCCATGCATTTCGACACCTTCCCTTACATCGTGTTGGACCGCAAAGCAGCTCAAGAAGCTTTTGAAGTGACCAACAAGCAGCTTATTATCCCCACCATCGGCGGGCAATTCGAATTATAGACATAACATCAATATAAAATTAGAAATGGGCAAAGTCATCACAGTAGCCAATCAAAAAGGAGGCGTGGGTAAAACCACTTCGGCAATCAATCTTGCTGCATCCTTGGGTGTGCTCGAATACCGTACCTTACTTGTAGACGCGGATCCACAAGCCAACGCCACGAGCGGTGTGGGCATCGACCCCAAAGACATCAAGGCGGGTATTTATGAATGCTTGGTGAATGAAATCGACCCCAAGGAATTGATTATCAAAACAGATAATCCCAACTTGGATTTGATCCCGTCGCACATCGACCTGGTAGGTGCTGAAATCGAGTTGATCAACATGAACAACCGCGAATACATGATGCGCAATGCATTGGCCAAAGTGCGTGATGATTATGACTTCATTATCATCGATTGCAGTCCTTCTTTGGGATTGGTGACCGTCAATGCACTATCGGCTTCCGACAGCGTCGTGGTCCCCGTACAATGCGAGTATTTCGCACTTGAAGGCTTGGGTAAATTGTTGAATACCATCAAGATCGTTCAGCAAAAACTGAACACCGACCTGACCATTGAAGGCATCTTATTGACCATGTACGATTCGCGCTTGCGCTTGAGCAATCAGGTAGTGGAAGAAGTGCGCATGCATTTCCAAGAAATTGTATTTGATACGATTATTCACCGCAATACCACCTTGGGTGAAGCGCCAAGCTTTGGCCAGACCATCATCATGCACGATGCAAGTTGCAAAGGGGCGGTGAACTATCTCAATTTGGCAAGAGAAATTTTGCAGAAGAATGAAATGACCAAAATGTCGAACGACGAAAAATACATCAATATAGATAATGGCTAAGAAACAAGCACTGGGAAGAGGATTGAGCGCTTTGCTCGAAACAGCCACGGCATCCAAAGATCAACATGCCGATAAAAATGAGACCGTAGACGTCGTCGAAAAAGCATCGAAGGACGCATCTGTATTGCCCGAAATAGGCCATGTGGCAGGGCCGATCAGCATGCTGCGCATTGCACAAATCGAAGCCAATCCTTTTCAGCCTCGTCAGGAGTTCGATAAGACAGCCATGAAGGAGCTGGCGCAGAGTATCCACGAATTGGGTCTCATTCAGCCCATCACTGTGCGTAAGATTTCGGCCCAAAAGTATCAAATCATTAGTGGTGAGCGCCGTTTCAGAGCCTCTCAATTGGCTGGTTTGGAAGAGGTGCCCGTATATGTGCGCAGCGCCAACGACCAAGCCATGCTCGAAATGGCCTTGGTGGAAAACATCCAACGCGAAAACCTCAACGCGATTGAGGTGGCCATCAGCTACAAGCGTTTGATGGAAGAATGTAATCTGACCACTGAGAAATTGGCTGAGCGTGTAGGTAAAGACCGCACCACCGTGACG
>JAIYCK010000250.1 GCA_027488055.1 Flavobacteriales bacterium
AAGGTTGGACTGGATGTATTTGGTGAAATGGAAAAGTTTAAAGGATGGCTGGAAACTCACAATTTCGCGCTCGGTAACCTGAAGCCAATGGAACTCCTAAAGGACTCGTATGGCAAGGAATTAGTGATCGGTGAATTGACACGAATCAACTACGGAATCTTGGTCTAATGGAAGTCTTTAGATTGTCCAAACAAATCCATGCAGGCACCTTGTCAGGCAAAGGAGCTGCCATGAAAGGAGTCAGGTGGAACTCCATGGGCGTTGAAATGATCTATACCGCAGCAAACCGCTCGTTGGCCATGGCGGAGGTAGCGGTTCATTTTAGTTTAGCTACCATGCCAAGTGACTACATGATGGTCACCATCGTAATCCCCGACGATATGCCCCTGCTGAAACTTAGCACCAAGGATTTACCCAAAGACTGGAATACGTTTCCACATCCCCCGTCCACTCAAGCCATCGGCGACAAATTTATCGCAGACAATAAATACGGAATATTACAAATACCCTCGGCAGTCACTTGGGGCGATTACAACATATTAATCAATCCAAATCACCCGGACTTCAAAAAAATCAAAATCCGATCGAAAGAACATTTTCCGCTGGATAAAAGAATTTTCAAATAAGAAGTCGGTACGCATTCACGCGCAGAATAACGGTGCCGTCACAGAAATAACTCAGCAATAATGAATGGGCCGCAGGCTACTCATCAAACGCTCGTTTGGTCAAAGTAAATATTACTTCGTGAATGGAGCAAGAGTAACAGATCATTGGGATATTCCGAATTCCGTGCAACATGCTACAACCGCTTGGCCAACCAGATCACACATTGCTCTGTGTCGATCAAGGCCAAGCCCTTCCTCTTCACGCTGCACCTTGTCTTCCTGATCGAATCGAAGGACCTTGTCCTTTGATGAGTGAAGGATCTCATCACGGAGAATATCAAAATCGAAGATTGGACTGAAAAGAAGTAAACCATACTTGGCTAAAGTTTTCTCACCCAACGCAAACTCATGATTACTTTTGGGATAGATAGAACCAATGAGTTCCTTAAAGAATTAATTTATGCGATTTAGATTAGGAGATAAAGCCCGTTTGAACCACATTCTTGATGCGATTAGCGAGGTTGAACATTACACCTTGCATTCTGATTTGGAAACATTCTCAGGGAATTCAATGATGCGATTTGCTTGCATCAAACAATTGGAAATTATTGGAGAAGCAAGCGACTACTTTTCAGAAGAAATAAAGATGCTATTCTCTGATATGGAGTGGCGTAAAATCAATGGAATGAGAAATGTTTTCGTAAATGAACATTTCGGGATCGACTCAAAATTGATCTGGGAAATGATCAAATATGATCTTCCTGATTTGAAGCGCAAAGTAATTGATATCGGAAATGCAATACCAATCAGCCATGGCTAGCAAGATATAAGTCCTATTAGAAGTCTTACCCATCCCCCAAAAACCTTCCACATCCCCATTTACTTTCAGACACCTTCCTTTTTCATATTATCTTTCGGCTCATGAAAAAATTACAATGGAAGATCGACATCGCAGCGCCGGTGGCAACGGTTTATGATCGCATGCTGGGCCTCACCAACAAATCGACCTATGAACATTGGACGGCCGCTTTCAATCCAACTTCCTCGTACGAGGGAAATTGGGAGAATGGAAGTAAAATGCTGTTTGTCGGTGTGGACGAGCATGGCGCGATGGGTGGAATGATTTCCAAGATCACCGAACACACTCCCCAGCGTTTTGTGTCGATCCAACATGTGGGAATGGTGCAAGCGGGCATCGAAATCACCGACGGACCTGAGGTCGAACAATGGGCCAATGGTTTGGAACAATATACCTTCGAGGAACACAACGGCATCACAACGGTCACCGTAAATATGGATGCCGCTGAAGATTTTGAGGAATACATGAACGATACCTATCCCCAAGCATTGGCCCTGTTGAAAGCCTCGTGCGAATGACCATCTTCCTAAGACCAAAGGTGAAATTTTAATAAGTTGCATTCATAACCAACGTATGAAACTCGAAAACCGCAAACAAAAGGTGACTACCATGTCGAACTTCCTCTTCCGCTTATGGAGGTATGGACTCTTTGCTGCGGGATTGATCTTGATTTCGTTGCTCATCGGCACTGTGGGATATCGCTTCATCGGCGACGTCTCTTGGCTCGATAGCTTTCACATGACGTGTATGATCCTCACAGGCATGGGGCCCGTGGTGGAAATGAAAACCACACAGGCCAAGTTGTTTTCTTCTTTTTATGCGCTATACAGTGGTGTGGCTTTCTTGAGTGTCACAGCGGTTTTCTTTGCACCTATCATCCATCGCTTGCTGCATATTCTGCACGTCGATCAAGAAGACGAAACCAAGCAATGACCATGAATATGCAACCTCGCTGAACGTGTGGGTGCGCGCACAATGCAGCAAGCCGTGTATCTTTGCATTCATGCAACCGCTTTCTCTTTCTTTGGACGCTGAATGTACTTTCAAAACCAGCCGCAGCGGCGGGGCAGGAGGTCAGCATGTCAACAAGGTATCGACCAAAGTGCAGCTGGAGTTCAACGTCATTCAATCCGCGATACTCACCGATGCGGAGAAGGAGTTGATCCAACAGAAATTGGGCAGCCGCATCACGAAGGACGGCATATTGCAAATCGTGGCGCAAGCCGAACGCACTCAATTGGGCAACAAGGACGCTGCCATCGACTTATTCTACCAGCTCATCAATAAAGCGCTCATGCCTCCCAAACCGCGCAAAGCCACACGCCCCACCAAATCATCGGTACAGCGCAGACTAACGGCCAAAAAAAGGGATTCGGATATCAAAGCATTGCGCCGAAATCCAGGCGAGCAATGATCCAGTGTGCTTCACTCACGAATGGCACCTCTGCGTATTTACACATATTTCTCCAACGCACCCTTCAGTCGCTCTGCAATCATGCCGCGCAACT
>JAIYCK010000392.1 GCA_027488055.1 Flavobacteriales bacterium
AAAAAAAATGATTTTTTTTTCAGCAATCAACAAAAAAACAAATTAAAAGACAAACAAACACCGAACAACAACAATCTCTTCTTTCTACCTTGCCTTTATCCATACCTTAAAAATCCTGAGAAATGGGAAATTCAATGAATATCATGTATCCTAATGAGGTGATCAAAGTAGATATTGAACACTTTCGAAGAGACTTACGTGACAAGGAAACCCAATATGAAGAAATGATATTACTTTTAAATGATGATTACAAACGCATCATTCCTGAGTTTACAGCAACGTTGACAGCTACCGACAGGTTCATTTCGTCAATAGAAATTGAATTACCCGATGCTAAAGATATTCGCTCTGATGTCTTTAAAAAATTGGTGAAATACACAAAAGAATACAAGGGCTTATTTGTGCAAAAGAACGATATGATATTGAATAGCACAAAACTGTTGTTTACTTTTCCAAACGGCGATTTGATGCCTTTGGGTCCTTTGATGCAGAAAATGCTGCAAGATTTGAATGAAAGCGAAGGACTTGCGATTGTCGAAACAACTGGAGAATAATAAAAAAGTCGACAAGGTAGTGCGATTGAAACATATTTTTTTTTGAAAAAAAAATTGGTATAAAATTTCATGATTTTTTTTCTCCTTTAATCCTTCTTATCTTCTGCTGCGTTCTGTGTTATCTCCCGCGTCATCGTCAACGCAATAATTAAAAGCATGGATTGAATCTCTGATTTCGACATGACGGAAAACCGTGGCTTATCTGCACCCTCGGCATTATGTGGCGGTTCTGTTTTGGATTTTTCCATTTGTCTGTATACACTTGTAGAACTTGTTTTCCTTTTTGTGATTAAATAATCAGAGTTCAAAGCCGTTGTTATTATTTTCATTCGATCATACCATAAATAACACCTTTTCTTCTTTGCTTTGATTTTTTTTCGCGCTGTTGACACGGATTTCAATTTAAAAAATTGTGGATTGAGGATAAAAAAAAATGACGAATGCAGACGAGGACTCTCGTTACTTTATTTTTACGGCCAACGCCATTCCGGGACAATCGCTGTGCACCAAACTCAACCCGTTGGAAATGGAGACATATGAAAGATTTAACAAGGAAGAGCTGCGCTCCTCTAATTTTTCAGGAGTCCCGATGCATTTCGAGCACAAGCACGAAAGAAGCAAAGGTGTGCCGATGCCACACATGGGATATGTCACCTCGTCTATTCAAGAGCAAGACGGAGGCGTGTCTGTTATGGTGGAAATTCCGCCTGTCCCCCAAGATCGTCGATCTGGAGTGGAAAATTCTCTGCGAAAAGAGGCTATCGATTTGGTGAAGAATGGAAGCTTCCGTGACGTTTCAATTCAACACTCCATTGATCTACAGCAAATCGACGAGCGCAAAGTCCGCGTGAAGAAAAATATCCTTGAGGTTTCACTTACTACCAAAGGTGCTCTAGAAGGAAGTCACGTGACAGGATACACTTTCTTGGACCAAAGCGTCAAACCCAAGGTGGGCTGGAATCAACGGCCCTATGTTGAATCGGTCATCGAATTTCCCGCGGATACAAAATTGCAGATACCAAAACATGTCATGGCAAGTATAAATTCAAGAAACGAGCAGGTAAAAGAGAAAGAAGCATCTTTTGTCATAATGGACACTACAAAAAACACTATGAATAGCGTGCCCGTCGAGGTTCACTTGGCCAATCAACTTGCCGAGAAAGACAGATTGCTCGCCGAACAGACCAAACTTTTGGCCGAGCTGCCTAATTTGAGATTCCAAGCATCTCAATACGAAGCGATCGTGCGCAAGAGAAACGAAAATCTTCGAAAGGAATATTCAGATGTTTACAAGGAGTGTGACGAGCAGGCACTGAAAATCTTAGAGGAGAATAACTATGCAGATGACAAGGAGGCCGCCGAGGTCCACCAAAATATCAAGAAGCTTCTTGCTGCTCCTGCGGAGGAATCCAAGGTTGATTTTACTCAGGATGTTGTCAGTGTGCCGGTGAATGAATTTGTCAATAAGTTTGGAGCAGCCGGTCGTCTTGTTTTTGCACACAGTTTTGCCAAGAAGATGTCGATGCTCAGAGCTGCAACCACTGCGGCTTCAAGTGCTGGTGCCACTCTTGCAGGTTCCGCATCAAATGTGGCAGCTACATCCGCTTCTTCTTCTGCCGCCGCAACTTCATCGGTTCTTCCCGGAGCAACTGCGATGGCCGCACAAGGGAATGCAGCGACTACTGCCGCGGATGGTCATGCCACAAGTGCTGTTCCTGATCCGACCGTAAGAACTGTTGGATCGAAGTCTGGTCCTCCGGCGGCTTTGAATCCTCTTTTCGATGAAGGCTTTGGCGCGAGAAAGAAAAGAAACATCGATTACACTGTCGGATAATTTTTAATGATTTAGTTTGATGATTTTTTTTTTAAAAAGATTCTGTGCAACCGTTATTTTTTTTGTTCTCGCACCATAAAACTCTTCGCCAACTCTGTTTCTTTTTTTTTCTTTCGACCATTCTCACCTTTGGGCGTGTGCAAGTCATGCAAGAAATGGACAGAGCTAAGTGCCGTTGAACTTTGTTAGTTGTTTCAAAATAAACCATCAATAATGATCTGTTTGTGGTGAGAAAAATGAAATTAAAAAAAATGCAAAAATATACATATTGATCATTGACGCAAGTCGTGGGCAGTGATATTCCAAAGTGTTGAGCGATGAATCGATGAGTCAGGAGATATGAAGTGCTATGAGTCACGCCATAGATGTCCATGTATAATTTTTGAATTTTGTTGGGTTCAAAATAGTGAGTCACAAACATATCATCGTCAATCTTGCTAGCCTCGGCACTGTTAGTTTGTGAATACATAAGAGAGGAATAGGAAAGAGTTCCTTTCGGGTAGTAATCGGAAAATATCTTTAGACATTCCGTGCGATGCAAAGAATGTAAAGGCGAAGAAGACACACCCGAAAGTGTCCCAAAGTCAACTAAAGAGTCGACATGAACATAAACCGGCGGCAGTTCAGTTAGATGTGAAACGTAGAAGTTGAAGGCAATGTCCTCGCAGTTTGATCGAAGAGTAACTTCTTGTAATATTTCATCTGGAATATCTCTGGCAAAGTTGAAAACATGTTCGGTGCTGACCAACATGATCTTTGTGATGATAATCGAATAACTCTGACCTGCAAGCGTTGTTTCATAATTATTTCCTACATGATGACGAGCGGATATCCCTACTATTTGTTCGGGGTGGAGTAGCCAGACGCGATAGAGGAATCTTAACTCGGAATGCGAAATATACATGTCATCATCGACGATCGCCACCGCGGGTGTGGTAGGTTGTTTTTTCAAGTAGAAACGATTGGCCGGGCTGAAATAGTCGAATACAACAAACAAAACTTTGCTGGCCACCGATGGAGCCCACACTGTCGCTGGGTTTGGGGCCGGTATTTCATTATCATTCCATACTATCACAATTTGCTTTACTAGATCAAGCTCGGCATAATGAACTACAAGCATTTGCAATATCTGCCATCTGCGGTAGGTAGGAACCACTACTGTAATGCCATCCGATGTGATTTGTTGAGTATCAAATGGAGCCGAAGACCAAACAAGAATATCTTTGTCACGTTTCGCCGATTCAAACGATCTTGTGACATTTTCGTTTGTTCTTTCTGTGCTTTCCTCGATGACTCTTGTGCACGGGTAGAATAATCGAAAGTAGACGTATGATGATATCATAAAACAAGAAACAAGAAAAAATATCTGAGCATGCACAAGAAGTTTCATTTCACAGTATCTTTTGTTGTTATTTCAGAGGAAAACAGCGAAAGAGAGAGAGAGAGAGAGTTGAAAAAATGTCTTGAGAGAATGCAATAAGCTTCACAAAAAAATAA
>JAIYCK010000195.1 GCA_027488055.1 Flavobacteriales bacterium
AAGATCAGATTGAAAACATCGATACCACTGCATTGGACATCACCAAATCAATTCATAAAAAGGATATTGATGAAGTGAGGTTCAATCAGAATTTTGTTGGTCCAATGCAGAATCGAGTTAACGCTGATCAACAACAAATTTTCGAGCAAAAATTAATCACTGATGTGCATACATTTTTTGAAGCGGTTGTCAAAGATGTAAACAAGGAAATTAGTAAAGTAAGCCCATCTTTAATACAGCCCTCATATTCTCAATTGCTTATTCAGCGCAAGATGAATGGTCTAACTTTTGACAATGAGCTTCTGTGCAGCTATGTGTCTGAAATTTCATTTGTTGGTAAGCGCGGTGTTTTCTCGAAACTGAAAGCACTAAGGGAAGGTGCCTTTCAGCTTATGATTTTTGCAATGCTTATTGGTTTTATGAATCCAGTCCTTGAAAAGGATATCAGAAAGATTAGAGGTTTTGAAGCACAAAAGAATGTTGTAATATCAAAGGATTCGCCTCTGATCACAGGGAATTCGATTAATTATGACCTCATCCAAGAAACGATTAAGGTTGAGACGATCTCAACTACAATGGTGGGGCAGATTGCTTTTTCTACATCCCGAATGTGGAGCAACATGATTGATCATTCGGATAAAAATGTTCTATTCACAAATACCAAGAATGATGTCTTAACAAGTGACGAGATGAATATTCTACAAAGTTCACCCATGGATCTGATTGGAAGGGGAACTTTTATCGGCTTAATCATTGCTTCAATTCTAATGTACTTCTCGTATCGTGAACATGGGGATAATTATGAAACATATACCAGCGAAGAGAAGGAGAAACATCTTCGAAATATTAAGAATGAATTGAAGGGGAGTGCGAAGAAAGTGATACAAACAATGAACAAGAACATGCGCGATTGTATTGTGGAAACTTTCAACGAGGGAATAAACGATCTAATCAAAAGCATCGAGAATATTAAACAACAAGTGGAAGAGAGGGAGAATGAGCATTCAATAGACAAATCAGAACAATCAATAATTGTCAAATATTACAAAGTGAAGCACGCTGAATTGACAAAATTCAAAACTTTTAATAAAACAAAAATTGATGAATACTCAAAAGTAAAAATTGCATAAAACTGCATGATACCTAACTCGAAATGAACTCACTATTTATTTTTTTGGAGACTAATAAAGCAACAGCAATATTGCTGGATCGCTCTAATTTCTCATGCATACCTGTTACCGATGTAAATGATCGAAATATCAAATCTTATTCGTATAGTATCTATCAGAATGGCAACTATGTCTGCCTCAGTAAATATGCTTTAGAAATGGCCTTCCAAAGTCCATTTTATCATGGTGATCCAAAAGAACAGCAAGCACAAACCGATTATTTCTTTACGTCTAATTTTTTTGAGGACTATAAAAACAATGTGAGTGCTGTCAAGGGCGCATGTTCTCCTTTAGCTTCATTTGCTTTAATGTTGTATAAAATCTTCTTTGATGCACAGTACGCGTCATCATTTGAGGGTTTTAATCAAATTTCATTCGTCATCAACCAAGGGGATGTGGATACCTCGCTTGAAAAATTGGTCAGGGAGGCTATTAATTTTTTGAGTCTTGACACTGATCCTTCTATTGTATCTATTCAACAACTTTTTGAATACCGGGCAAAGGATATAGGTCTTAATAACTATTTCAATGATTCTAAGTGCTTAATGCTTTTTGATAAACACTCTGCTGTGATTGACTGTAGTACACCCAATCCTAAATTTAAAGAAATTGTCTCATGTGGGGAAGCAAACGTAATGAAAGAGTACCTCCTTTATTTGCGTGCTAACGTGGGTTCCTTACCAAGCGAATTACATGATTTGGAAATAGCGAAAGTACAATCGACTTGGCCAGAAATGTTGGCTCAGTTAGATGCATATCCCGAGATACAAATGATCCGTCTTGGGTTTAGACTTCGCGGAAAACAATTTGCATTGAGAGCATCCCGCGATGAAGTTGTTCGATTTCTTCGAAGAATAGTCTCTGACTTGGTTAAGGAATCGTTCGGAAGTACAAATCAAATAAGTAATGTAAACATCATATCTACTTTATTGAGCAGCTCATTTATAAGGCGATTGTTGCAAGAGGAGCTCGCTAGGGTCACCGGTAAAAAAATTCCTATAGAGATATATGGAGATGATTCTATTCGTCACCTATTAATCAATCCGATGTGGAACTTCTCGTTGTTTCAATATGAACATCATGGTAGGATTAATTTATCAGGCAATAAACTCAATGTGGATTACTATTTATCCTACTACGACCCAAATGCAGATAACATTAAGTATCTGAAAATATTTAAAAAGGAGTCAGTAGCGCCTGTGTTTTTTCAAACAGTACTGAAAGGAAGATTCTCAAATCAAGAAAGGGTTTATTTTGAAATTTGGAAGGGCACCGATGGCCGATTGAACTCAATAGATTCAAAAGTGGTCATCATGGAGAATGCGTTAATTGATTACGGGGAGCATTTTACAATCGGTTTGAAAATCACATGTAAGTCAGGGAAAGGTTTAAAAATTGAGGCGTATGAAAATTTTAGTGGAAAAAAACTTGATGTTTTTTTATTGAATGAAGATCAGGGAAGCACACAAGTCAATCTTAATCAACAATTGCTCTTTAGGAATTGTAAAGTGTTGAATAACTACATGGATAAAAAGAAAGAACAAAGTTTAGGGATATTTTAATTAGAAAAAATTTATTTCAGAGATGAAAAAACATGTGGGTGTAAATCGGAGAAAATTAAATGAGTTAGCATTAGTGAAGGAATATATGGACTTCAATCCTGACTTCTCATATCGTGTATTGAAGTACAAAGTAGGAGAAAGTGACATTCCAGAAATATTTGAATTTACATTCAATATGAGATCTTTTGTTGGGATTCAGGCCGATGATACACCGATAATTGGCGAAAAACATGTATTTACTTTCGATATGGGGGGTAAGTATCCAATGCAAAAGCCAGAATTGCTCGCACTTACCTATGTATGGCATCCCAACATCAAATTTTATCATACAAAAAGGAGCGTATGTTTCAATTGGGATGCGACTGGAAATGTTACTGTATTTCATATCTTATCCATGTTATACGATATGCTGAGATATGATAATTATTGGGCTGAAAATGAACCCCCTTATCCAGATGACCTGGAGGTTGCTTTATGGGTTAGAAAAGTTGGAGAACCCAAGGGTTACATCAAGCAGCTTAAAGATTATTATATTGAACTGGAGAACCTACAAAATGCTAAAATAAATGATGGTGATCTGTCAAAAGATCAAAATACGCGCAGCAGGTTGAGTCTCGAAGAGAGTTTGGTGCGGTTTGTACATGAGTATTTAGCTGAAATGGGTTCATTCCCCATCATGCCGCAGCACGAAGAATTGAACCCAGCATTGATCTGGGAACGGTTTGTAAAAGAAAACAATGCTTTAAATTCTGATGATAAAACAGAACCTTCCAGCAGATTTGGATTGATTTCGCTTGAAATAGACAGGCTGATAAATGAAGGTAAAATTTATCCCATGTTTTAAGTATGCAATGACACATACTCACATTTTTGAAATTCAATCAATAGAAATGCCAATGTTCAATACACCAATGAGATCAGTCGGTTCATATT
>JAIYCK010000182.1 GCA_027488055.1 Flavobacteriales bacterium
ATTTGTGGCCTCCAAGTAGGTTTGGTGACAGCATTTTGCGGTCCCATCGCCTTCATCGGTCTCACTGTGCCCATCATAACGCGTATCATGTTGCGGACCTCCGATCATCGCTACAACATATCGGCAGTTGTTATCATAGGGATGTTGGTTGGTATTCTCAGCGATCAAATGTCGATTTGGCTTTTATTGCCACTGAATGCCATTACCGCTGCGCTTGGTGCTCCTATGATCCTATGGCTATTGTTAAAAAACCGAACCAGTCAATTGAGCCTATGACCCCATTTTTGGAAGTTCTTGATCTGCACCTGCAATACGGTGCCAAATCCGTCCTCAATGGGATTAATATCCAATTGCAACGCGGTCAATTGGCCGCTATTTGTGGACTCAACGGCAGCGGAAAATCAAGCTTGTTCAGGAGCATTGCAGGTTTGACAAAGTGGTCGAGCGGTGAAATCAAAGTCGATAGCATAGGACTTTCCAACTTGACTGTTCGCCAGCGCTCCAACAGCATCGCCTACATAAGCACCGATAGACCTCGGATTCAGGGTCTTGATGTGAGCACCGTGCTAGAAATGGCTGCCTATGGGCGCATCGGAGCAGAAGCGATGAATACCCACATTTTGCGCTGCCTTGCGCTTGTGCAAGGTTTGGAGCTGGCCGAGCGCAGCTTAGTTCAATTGAGCGATGGTGAAATGCAAAAGGTGATGATGGCTCGCGCTTTGGCACAAAACACACCAATTATTGTGGCAGATGAGCCCACTTCCTTTCTGGACTATCATGCCAAACGCGACATGATGCAGACCTTGCAAAAATTGGCATTTGAGGAAAACAAATTGGTTTTGTTTTCAAGCCATGATTTGGAATTGGTGAAGGAGTTTGCGGATCTTCGCTTCGTGCTTGCTAATGGAACGTTAAAAAAACTTACATCAGATGAATTGATTTGAACGATCGCACCAGAACCATGTAATCTTCATCACATTTGCCACGTTGGCAAACTCACACAAACAAAGAAATTATGAAACACATCCCATTCATTCGTTTTATCGCCCTGACCATCGCCAGCTGCGCCTTGCTGCCCGCATCAGGTCAACAATTGATCAAACAAGTCGATTCGAAAATAGCGGAAGTTACCCTATTTCAGAGCGGTGCTCAGGTAACCCATCAAGTCAACTTCAACTTCAAAGACGGCGAAAATCAAATCAAACTATCTGATTTACCCGTATACCTCGATCCAAATTCGATCCAAGTCGAAGGTACAGGTGCCCTTACCATCCTCTCCGTGAAGCACGAGATCAATTACGAGATCGATGCGAAAAGCAATCCACGCGTCAAAGCCTTGAGCGACAGCATTGAAGATGTACAATTCAAATTGGCTGAAATCCAGGCCATGTCTGAGGTTTATAGCGAAGAACAAGCTTTGTTGCGCAACAATAGCAGCATCAAGGGTACCAACTCGAATTTAATTCCAGAAGACCTCAATGAGATGGCCGACTTTTATCGAAACCGAATGAAAGAAATTCGATTCAAACAATTGGAATTGACCGATAATCAGCGACAAGCGCAAGCTCAGTTGAGTAGACTGCAAACACAACTCAATCAATTAAATGCCCGGAAAGGGACGAACCCAAGCGAAATTATGATGACGATCCTAGCCGAGAAGGCAGGAACTGCGAATCTCCGAGTAAGCTATCTTACGCAAAGCGCGGGATGGTATCCAGTGTATGATTTGCGCGCGGATGATGTCAATTCGCCCATCGCATTTTCCTATCGCGCCAAGGTGTTTCAAAGTACGGGCAATGATTGGAACGATGTATTGTTGACGATCAGCACTGGCAATCCAAATAGCGGTAGTCAAGCACCCAACCTATACCCTTGGTATGTCAACCTCTACGATCCGAGGCCTATGCCACAAAGCAATGCAACCTATTTGTACGATAAGATCAACGAGCCAGCGCCAGCGGCAAAAGCTTATTACAAAGATGAGGATGCCGCAAAATCAGAGTTGAGCTATTCGAATCAATATGTGAGGGTGTCGAACAACACGGTGAATATGGAGTTCAAAATCTCTACACCGTATGATATCCCAAGTGACAATCAGCAATACGACGTGGTCATGCAAACAGAGATGCTGAAAGCCATTTACGAATACGTGTCCACCCCAAAGCTTGACAACGATGCCTTCTTGAGAGCGCAGATAACGGATTGGGCGCAGTATTCCCTGCTGCCTGGTGAAAGTAACGTGTTCTTCAAAGGCACATTTGTAGGCAAAGGTTACATCGATCCAGCATTGGCCAACGATACATTGAGCCTCTCATTGGGTCGTGACAAAGGCATTGCAGTTAAAAGAGAGCAAATCAAAGACTTCTGTAAAACGGGGATGTTTGGAAACAAGCAACATACCACTAAGGCTTATGAAATCTCAATTCAAAACAATAAAAAGCAAGCTATTGAATTGATCATTGAAGATCAAGTGCCTATTTCACAAAATGGTGAAATTGAAGTCGAAGTCGAAGAGCTTAGCGGAGGCGAATTGGATGCCACCACTGGACGTGTCAAATGGAAAATCACCTTGGCCGCTGGAGCAAGCATCAAAAAACAGCTTCGATTCAATGTGAAGTACCCGAAAAAAAAATACGTTAGCGGACTATAAATTTGGATAACTGCATCAAAGAGGCTGTGACTACCATCACAG
>JAIYCK010000033.1 GCA_027488055.1 Flavobacteriales bacterium
CGCGTCGAGTTGGCGTTGGATCAATGCAGCTTCCATGGCATCGATTTGACTGCCCCAAAAATGGGCGTCACGTATGATCATCGTCACTTGAATTCCGCGTGTATGCAGCATCTCGGCAAGCTCAACACCGATCAGTCCTCCACCGATGATGACCGCTTGATGCACTTTGTAATCTTTTGGCGAAGTGCCAAAAGGGTGGGTGAGGGATTCCAATTGCTCAAGGTCTTGCCAGTGGTAGAGATTGACCACGCCACGGGCGGTTTCATGGGGCAAGCCCAATGCTTTGGATCGACTTCCAGTGGCGAGGATAAGTTTATCATATTGCAGATCACGGCCATCGGCAAGTCGAATCTGTTGGTTGCGAGGATCAATGGATTGGACCGATGCGTGGAGCAATTCGATGCGGTTTTTGGTCCAAAAGCTGCGTTCGTATGGCTCAATCTGATGCGCCTGCATATGCCCCATGTACACATACATCAAAGCCGGGCGCGAGATCATATAAGGACCCTCTTCGCTGATGAGCACAATGCGCTGATCGGACCGTTTGCGTATCTCACGCGCCGCAGTCACACCGCTGATGCCATTGCCAATGATGATAATCGGGGACTTTTGCATAGACACTTTGTAATCGAGTGAAAGATAAACTTTTTTTGGACGAATTGGAGCCGAATCCAGAAAGGTTGACGTATTCATCATACGAAACCATGGCGCGTTAGCCGATCCTGCCGTTGCTTCCCTTATTTTCGCTGTCCAATCGACATGTATAACGAATTATGAAAAAACTTTTTTGCTCCATAGTCCTTTGTGTGGGACTGCAAATCATGGGTTTACAAGCCCAATTGACCAATGAACTCATTTGGGCTAGCAGCGAATTTTCGAGTGAAGGCATTGACGGACTGCGCAGTATGAAGGATGGTATGCATTATTCCAGTTTGGAAAACAGCGATGCGTATGGCACTAAAATCGTGCGCCATCATTACGAGAATACGCAAGACGAGGAAGTGTTGGCCACCTCTTTGGATGTGTTTGGCAATGCTTCCATTGCGATCGAAGACTATGAATTCAGCGCCGATGAAAAGAAAGTGCTCATTCAAACCAATTTTGAGCAAATCTATCGGCATAGCTTTTCGGCCAATTATTACATCTATCACATCGATACAAAAGTTGCTGTGCCGTTGGCCGATTTCAAGCTTGGCAAGCAGCATTTGGCAACCTTCAATCCCGCTGGCACGATGGTCGCTTTTGTGCGTGCCAACAATCTGTTTATCTATGATCTGAGCAAGCGCACCGAAACGCAAGTCACCGTGGATGGTGAATTCAATAAGATCATCAATGGCGGCACAGATTGGGTGTATGAAGAGGAGTTTGCCTTGCTCACTGGATTTCAATGGAGTCCTTCAGGCGATCGGTTGGCTTATTATAAATTTGATGAGGCCATGGTCCGCGAATTTTCCATGGACATGTTTGGTTCGCTCTACCCGACACAATACACATTTAAATATCCCAAGGCCGGCGAAACCAATAGCAGGGTAGAAATTTGGTGGTACGATACCGTGACGCGCGAGAATAAAATCGTCAACACGGGGGACAACAAAGATCAATACATACCACGCATCAAATGGACACATGACAACAGCAAGTTGTGCATCATGCGCATGAATCGCCATCAGAATCATTTGGAATTGTTGATGACGGATCTTGCGGCGAGCCAGCCATTTGTGATCGAAACCAAAGTGATGTATGAAGAGAAAGCCGCTACGTATATCGATATCAATGATGCACTCACCTTTTTGAAAGATGGCAGTTTCATTTGGATGAGCGAAAAAGATGAATACAACCATATTTATCATCTCAACGCAGACGGTACCTTGCGAAAACAGTTGACCAAAGGCCGATATGATGTCATCGATTTTTATGGATACGACGAGGCGAGCGCTACAGCTTATTTCAGTTGCACAGCCACCACAATGGACATCCTCACCAATCCCATGGAGGAGGGCAGAGCCATGTCCAAGCATATTTATTGTGTGCAGTCCGGCAAGAAAAAATTGACCTATTGCCCCATCAGTGTAATGGCCGGAACGAACGATGCGGACTTCAGCGTTGGGTATAAGTATTACATTGTGCATCACAGTGCGGCGAACACACCCATGACCTCTGTGTTGTATGCGCGCGAAAGTGGCAAGGCAGTGCGCACCTTGGTGGCGAATGAAAAGTTATCCTCGAATTTGAAAAAATACGATCTCGCCAAGAAAGAATTTTTTGTCTTTACCAATAGCCATGGCGATGTACTCAATGGGTGGAAGATGATGCCGACCAACATGGATCCAGCAAAGAAGTATCCTGTATTGGTTGCCATTTATGGAGGTCCAGGCAGCAATACCGTGTCGGACTCTTGGGGCGGGCGCAATTACATGTGGTATCAGATGTTGTGTCAGCAGGGATATATTGTGGTGAGTTGCGATCCACGCGGTACGCAATACCGTGGCCGCGCCTTCAAGCATTCCACCTATATGAACTTGGGCAAGAATGAAACCGATGACTTCATCGATTTGGCCAAGCATTTGGGCACATGGAGCTCGGTGGATGCAGCACGAATAGCGATGCAAGGTTGGAGTTACGGAGGATATATGACCAGTTTGTGCATGACCAAAGGAGCTGATTTTTACAAAGCGGGCATCGCGGTAGCTCCGGTTACCAATTGGAAGTATTACGATAGCATCTACACCGAGCGATTCATGCGCACGCCACAGGAGAACAATGGTGGATATGAGAACAACAGTCCCATCAACTTCGCCAAAAACTTGAAAGGCTCCTACTTATTGGTACACGGCAGTGCCGATGACAATGTACATTATCAGAACAGCATGGACATGATCACCGCGCTGGTAGCGGCCAATAAGCAGTTTGATTTGTTCATTTATCCCAACAAGAACCACGGCATTTATGGCGGCAATACCCGCCTGCATTTGTTCACCAAGATGACCAATTTTTTGAACGAAAATTTGTGAGAGTTGGCGAACGAATAAAAGAAATCTAAATAGAATCCCCGGCTTAGTGGCTGGGGATTTTTTTTGGTCGAATATTATAAAGTCTTACTGGTAGCGCTGTGACGACTATCAAGGCAAGCATAAACTGATTATAAAACGTCCCCACATGCCAAGTGCTATCGTTGTGCGACCCTTCATGTGGTGAAAGCCACCGATTTGACTCAGGTAGGGGAGTTATTGGCTTTTCCAGTTCTAGGATGACTGAAATGGATCCCCCCATGAGCGCTACGAAGCTGGCTGGTTGGTGAAGTTCATTCAACGATTCGGCTATTTAAAAAACGAGAAACAATAGCGTATATCCTCTATTTTTGGAAGGTTAGACGCTTGTTTTACGCGTAAATAAACACGTTATAGCCAATTAAACCGCTAACAAATAATAAATATGACTAGATATGAACTTGCGTATAGGTTGATTCCAATGCTAATATCAGAATTCAATAAAGGAAATCTGAAGCAAA
>JAIYCK010000112.1 GCA_027488055.1 Flavobacteriales bacterium
ACAAGCAGACATTCAGTTGGTAGTTTTATACCCAATCGTCTGCGAAACTAGTGACAGACCATCAATTTTGCGGCTATATGTCCAACGCAAACATGCAATTTCAATCTGAAACACAAAAACTCTTCAATGAGCGCATGTTGAGTCATTTTGCATTGACGCCCACCCAAGGCCAATTGCGCATGTTTTATGCTTTCACCCGCATGATGTTCAGTCTCAAAAATCGTTGTGCGCTGACCATCAAAGGATACGCAGGTACCGGGAAAACAACGAGTGTAAAAGCCATGGTGGCCGCGCTCTATGAGCATGATTTCAAATGCGTGCTCCTCGCTCCAACCGGTCGAGCTGCCAAGGTGCTTTCAAATTATACAGGACATCACGCTTACACCATCCACAAACACATTTATCAGCGTGTAGCTGGACCGAATGGCCAACTTTGGTTTGATCTTAGAGACAACGAAGCCTCCGACACAGTTTTTTTTGTGGATGAAGCTTCCATGATCAGCGATTCAGCAGGCATGGCTGGCGGGGAAGCTGCATCGGGCGATCTCTTGGAGGATCTCATTAGGCACGTTTACAGCGGACAAAATTGCAAGCTCGTTTTTATCGGGGACAACGCCCAGTTACCTCCCGTTGGAATGGCCGAAAGCCCCGCCTTGCAAACAGACTTGATGGGAGCGCGTTACTTTTTGAATATCGCCGAAGTGAAGCTCGAACAAGTCATGCGTCAGAAACAAGAAAGTGGCATCTTATTCAATGCCACCCGTATTCGCGATAACATACAAGCTAACCACAGCGGTGTCGAAGCTACATGGCCCGTCTTAGACCTCACTGATTTTACCGATCTGCAGGTGGTCAATGAGGAATTGCAAGAGCAAGTCGAAAACGCCTATCGCACTTTTGGCGCAGAGGAGACCATTATCATTACCAAAAGCAATAAGCGAAGCAACTTATTCAATCAGCAAGTCAGGCAAAACATACTTTGGTTCGAGGAGGAAATTGCCACCGGCGACCGCATGATGGTCATTCGCAATAACTATTTTTGGTTGAGTCAAACCAACGAGCGATTCAATGCGGCCTTTATTGCCAATGGCGATGTAATTCGTATCACAAGGGTGCGAAATTTTGAAGATCGAGGGGCTTTCCGATTTTGCAAAGCTGAAATCACACTCGATGATTACCCTGAAATACCTGAAAGAGAGGTGATTCTTTTATGCTCAACGATTTGGGAAGAATCGGCAGGAATATCACAAGAAAAAATGCGTGAATTGGCGAACCTTATAGCCTTAGATTACCCCGATATTACCAATGCCCGCGAGTTGAAAAAAGCGGTTTATAGCGATCCCTATTACAATGCCCTGCACGTCAAATTCGCTTATGCCGTCACCTGCCACAAGGCGCAAGGCGGACAATGGCCTGCTGTGTTCATTGACCACGGCTATCTGACCGATGAAATGGCAGGCAAAGAATTCTCTCGGTGGCTATACACTGCTCTCACACGTGCGCGGGAGAAAGTATTTCTCATTGGATTCGATCCAAAACTAATCCAGTAAAACGACAGACGGCAGCCAAGGCTGCCGTCTGATTGGTTATCTTATTATTCGAGGATCAATGATTAATCACCAATCGTTTTGTTTCGTATTTCTTACCTCCATAGGTCAATGTGCAGAAATAGATTCCACTTTCCATCTCGCTGGTATTCACTCGCACTTGGCCCGAACGCTGGTTGATTGAATACGTGTCCACCAATTTGCCTACCATGTTGTAGATCGACAATTGTGCATTGTTAGGACGAGCATTGAATTGAAATGCAATCGAAGTCATGTCATTCGCCGGATTTGGAGAGATTTGAGCAATCGAAGCTTCCATTGTAACTTCCTGTACACTCACCACACAGCCGCCCACTGCATCCACACAGAAATTCATATCGTAACAGAAAACATCTGATGGGTTATTTGCGTCGAACCAGCAAAAACGAACGATCGACTGACCTGCGTTGCCATAGTGACGATATTTAATATGAAAGCTTGAATTGGATTCCTGTGGAGCCATAGTCACTATTTCGGGCAAGTTATTGTTGGCCGAAATCCAAGGTGAACAAGCCAATCCCCAGCAATATTGGAACTTTGCACCGGCCACCATTTGAATGACCGTTGCGTTGCATTTGATGTCTGTGGCGGCGCTAGCGTTGCAAATCACATCCCAACCCAAATCCAACTCTTCGTCAGTTACTGCAGAGGTGCCGTACAATACATTGTTTTCTCCACTCAAATTGACGATCTGTGCTTGGCTAGTGGCAGCAGCAAAGAATACACTCAATACAAAGACTAATTTTTTCATATTCCTAATTTTGAACAAATGTAAGCCATTCAAAAAGGCTTGAATCCCTCAAAAAGCGGAATTGTAGTATTCCAAAGGCAATGTCCTCCATCATTAGATCGCTTGGTACGACCCATATGAATTGTGAAAAATCAGCTCCTTTATTGGATTTTACATGACTGAAAAACAAATATTTAGATCAAATATACGCGATTCAATCGGCAAAAATTCCAACTTAGAAATACTAGAATGACACAATCCAAGTGCACCAATGGGTTGTAAATCCAATAATTTAGCACACCGAATAATTTATCAATTTATTATCAAATGAAGAAAATTTTACTTGCTTTTGTTGCAGCATTCTCGCTCACAGCTGCCAATGCCCAATTGGCTCCAGGCTCTGTATGCCCAGATTTCACAGGTACCGACATCAATGGTAACACCTGGAATCTTTATGATTTACTTGACCAAGGTTACTCAGTAGTAGTAGATGTATCAGCTACATGGTGCGGTCCATGCTGGAACTACCACAACAGTGGCGCTTTGGAAGCTTTGCACGCTGAGCACGGCCCAGACGGTACAAACGATGTACGTGTTCTTTTCATCGAAGGTGATGGAACAACTACCAGTGCTGATTTGAACGGTACTGGCGGTAACACGCAAGGCGACTGGGTTGTAAACACTCCATACCCAATCATCGACGACAGTTCAATTGGTGATCTTTTGCAAATTGCATATTTCCCAACAATTTACACCATCTGCCCTAGCCGTATCGTAACTGAGACAGGTCAATTGTCAGCGGCCAATCACTACGCTTGGATCCAGAACAACAACTGCGTAGCAGCTACTGCTGCTGTCGACGCTGCTGCTTTGAGCATGACAGCTGAAGGCGCAACATGTGCCAATGGCAATGCCGCTGTAAGCGTATTGCTTCAAAATATGGGTACTACCCCAATGACTGCTGCTACAATCACTGTGAACGGTGGATCATCTCCATTGGTTTACAACTGGACAGGTAATTTGGCAACATATGCATCAACAAACGTAAACGTTGGTAATGTAATGACCAATGGCACTGTTACTTTGACTGCTAACGTTGCTGTTAATGGTGATGTGAACGCAAGCAATAGCACAATCTCTGCAACCGCTGGTGTAGCTCAAGCATCTACACACATTCGCATCGATTTCTTGTTCGACGGATGGCCAGAAGAAGTTAGCTGGGAAATCACAGACGAAAATGGCAACGTAGTTGCTTCAGTGGCTGAAGGTGATTACACTGCAATGACAGACGTAATGGAAGATCATTTCTTGCCTGCTACTGGTTGCTACACATTCACTTTGTTCGATGGCTATGGTGATGGTTTGCACGGTGCTCAGTACACTGGCGGAAGCGATGGTCACTGCTATGTATACAGCATTGGCAATGGCGGTGTTGTAAACTCTGCAATCTATAACTACGATGGTTCTTACGACTTGACTGAAGAGTCACGCGATGCGAACGTAACGGCTACAGTAGGTATCAATGAAAATTCAATTGCTACTGGTTTCAATGCTTACCCAAATCCTGTGAGCGAGACGTTGAACTTGAACTTTGGTTTGGCGAACGACGCAGTAGTTGCAGTTGAAGTTGTTGATATGTTGGGCAACGTAGTTTTGTCACAGCAAATTGGCAGCAAGCAAGCTGGAATGAACGCTACACAATTGAACGTAAGTCAATTGAGCGCTGGCATGTACATGGTTAACTTGAAAGCAAATGACGCAGTATCTACATTGCGCGTGAGTGTTTCAAAATAATATTTGATCCTCCGATCATTTTAAGGGCAGTTGTGGTACGAAACTTGTTTTTCTGATCACAACTGCCTTTTTCAATTATATACTTTTCAATGAAAAAATTCTTATTCTCACTGGCCGCAGTCACTTTGCTGCTTTCATCCGTTCAGGCTCAGATCAACTCCTTGCCCAACGTACAACTTAAAGATGTCAATGGCAAAACCATTGAAACAGGTAAAATATCAAACGATGGCAAACCCATCTTAATTTGCTTTTGGGCGACATGGTGCGCACCTTGTAAAAAAGAACTCAACACCTATGCTGATCTTTATGAAAAATGGGCCGAGGAAACAGGAGTTAAAATTTATGCTGTATCCATTGACGATCAACGCACAAGCACCAGCGTGAAACCATTTGTCAATTCAGTCAATTGGGAGTACGAAGTCCTAATGGATGTCAACAAAGCATTTTTTCAAGCACTTGGTGGTAATACGCCGCCACATACATTTCTGCTAAATGGAGCAGGTGAAATCGTTTGGCAGCACGTAGGATATACAGCTGGTGACGAAGAAGAAGTGCACGAAGAACTGCTGAAGCTCAGCAAACCTTGATCATCATGCTCGGTTAAAAATCCTATATAGGCCGAGATTTGAATGTATATAAGCTCAGTCCATGGTGGCTGGGCTTTTTTTGTGAACTACCTTTGAGGCCCAATTCAAATGTAGATGCGTATATCATTTTTACTTCTCCTTTCTACCACCATACCGATCCTTGGTTTAGCTCAAAATCCTGCACCAAAAGGTCAGCTCCACGGCAATTTCGCCATGATGTGGCAGCAATACAATGAGGATAGTCTAATTGGCGCTCGTGTGCCCGAAGCCAAATCCGCCTTGAACTCCTATGGCAACATCACCTACAATTATGGCGACTTCACTGCTGGTATTCGTTTCGAATCCTACCAAGATGCCTTACTAGGATATCCGAAACACTTTTACGGAACGGGCATTGGCAGCCGTTACGCGAGGTACAACAACGACAATATTGATATCACCGTTGGCAATTACTACGAGCAATTTGGGAATGGAATGATTCTTCGTTCCTATTGGGAACCCACTTTGGGCATCGATAACGCACTGGATGGCATGCGTGTGCTTTGGAAACCATACAATGGCATTTACATCAAAGGAATTTATGGCCATCAGCGCTATGAATTTGACAGTCGACTCATCAATGGGCAAGGCATTGTTCGCGGCGTAGACTCAGAAATAAACCTCACTGAATTGGTGCCATCCATCGATACGCTCGGAAAACTCAAAATAACCATTGGTGGCAGCTTTGTAAGCAAATATGAAGCTGGTGAAACCTTTGAAGAAAACGGAGAAGTATTTAGGCTTCCAAAGAATGTCGGTGCATGGGCTGGAAGAGCTAAAGTGGAATATGGAGACTTTCAAATCAATGGTGAATACGTAAGCAAAATCAATGATCCCAATGCCGACAATGGCTTTATCTACAAAAAGGGTGAAGCTCTTCTTGTGAACTTGGGGTATAGTAAAAAAGGCTTGGGCATCAATTTGAATGGTAAAATGGTTGACAACATGGCCTTCCGCAGCAGTCGTTCCGCATTGCTTTTCGAATTGCCCATCAATTATCTGCCTTCGATCACGAAACAACATACTTACAATCTAGCAGCAACCTTGTACCCTTATGCCACTGTAATCAATGGTGAGTCAGGAATGAGCGCAGAGTTGTATTACACCTTCAAGAAAAAAAGCCCCTTGGGAGGAAAATATGGCACCAACATCAGTTTAAACTTTGCGGCAGTAAATAGCCTTGATACCACACAACTGAGTGGCATGGATGGTCTTGTCTACGGCTACGAGCGTCAATCAATTGGTCTAGGTTCTACCAAATATGTGC
This sequence comes from Flavobacteriales bacterium, assembly GCA_027488055.1. Taxonomy (GTDB): domain Bacteria; phylum Bacteroidota; class Bacteroidia; order Flavobacteriales_D; family Sanyastnellaceae; genus CANHSF01. The sequence continues at coordinate 6,004 of JAIYCK010000112.1, forward strand.
GTGACTTCAACGTGGAACTCAAGAAAAAAATATCGTCAGATTGGTACATGGGATTGACCTACTACTATTTTGAATTCAATACCTTGGCAACACCCGTTACACAGGACTTCAAAGGCATTGTGTATGCCGATATTTTTGTAGGTGAATTGCAATACAAATTCAACGCAAAAAATACGGCCCGCATCGAATTGCAAAACCTACAAACCGATCAAGACAAAGGCGATTGGGCCACGGTGGTGGCGGAATATACCTATTCTCCCAACTGGACCATCAGCTTGATCGATCAGTACAATTATGGAAATAACAATACCGAAGCGCGCGTCCACTATTTGTATGGGGCAGTGGCTTATTCCAAAGGATCGAACCGCATTTCTGTCGGCTACGGAAAGCGTCGTGAAGGCATATTTTGTATCGGCGGAGTATGCAGAGCCGTGCCCGCAAGCAATGGCATCGAAATCACATTATCCAGCAGCTTTTAATCCAACCACTATGAAAAGATTCAATTACCTCACCCTCGGATTTTGGGCCTTAACCATTGGTTTTTCATCCTGTGATGAAATAGAAAATCCTGTCTTACAGGCCTATGAATACCGCGAAGACATATATGGAGCTCCTACTGAACCACCCCTCATCGAGGTGGCTACACAACGGGTCTTGCTCGAGGACTTTACTGGACATGATTGCGGCAACTGCCCTGCTGCGCATACCGTGGCATCCAATATTCTGGAGACCAACGAAGAACATGTAGCTTTGGTGGCCATTCACGCTGGTTCATTGGCGGAACCTTTCGGCGAATTCGTAGACGATTGGCGCACTGAAGAAGGTGAGTTTTATCTACTTGGTCAAATTGGTTCGGACCAATTGCCTACCGGTCGTGTGAATCGTTCAGGTGGTGCAACGACCTCGTCCAATTTTGCGGACTGGAACAACTTAGTCAATGCAGAATTGGCCCAAGAACCCCTTGCCGACATCGCTTTCAGCGCAGAATTAGAAGCTGCCAATAACCATTTGAATCTTCATGTGCGTAACCAATACACAGAGTCCATTTCAGGCCAAGTGAAACTTGTGATCCTGATTCTACAAGGTCCGATCATAGCGCCTCAGTTGAATTATGCGGCTGATCCGGAGTTTATTGCAGATTATGAACACAAGCACATGCTCAGAGGCACAGGCACCGGCGCAACAGGCTTGACGGTCGCTACCAATCCCATCGCAGGTCAAGAAGATGTCATTCACTACACCTTGGACTGGAACCCCAATTGGGTAGCCGAGGATGTGGAGATCATCGCATTCTTAACCGCTGGTGATAGCGGCGAAGTGATCAACGTGAATAAAATTGATCTTATTCCATGAGAACAGGGGCAATCGTATGCTTTTGCTTGCTCAGTTTTGCAATACATGGTCAAAAAGAATTCAGTGGCGGCCTCGTGGCAGGGCCAGTGACCACGCAAATCAGTGGTGACGGCCTTGGTGGTTGGGACAAATATGGGTTTTGTGGAGGCGCTTGGGTGCGAATGCCTTTGAGCGAAAAATCAGGACTTCTGCTCAGCATGACCTATTTCAACAAAGGCAGTATGCGCGTTGATACGCTTACCCGCACGAGTTATGGTTTTGTGTTGGACTACGTTGAAGTTCCCATTCTTTTCGATCGCAAAACAGACCTAGCCAATTCCAAAATACGCTGGCAATTTGGACCATCGATTGGATACCTCATTCGTCAAAAAATAAAGTCCAACGGTAATTTCTACGAGCCAATTCCAGCGTTCTCTCGCTTGGATTTCGGCATTGCAGGAGGATTTGCATATGACTTCACCGCCAAATATCAATTGGCCTTTCGGTCATCAACATCGATACTTCCCACACGACCAGCGCCTACCAACCCGGTTGCAAATAGTTATTATCTCAAAGGCAACTACAACCAAACGCTCCAACTTCTTTTCTCTGTGCGGCTTTGAGTGAGCTGAAAGACCATGATCATTCGCTTGTGCCAAGATGAATGGAAAGCGAGAACACAGCCAACATAAAAAAGGTGCCCAAAGGATGCACAGTATGAGCTCGAATGTAGTAGTTATTCGCTCTATTCTCTGGAGCGTAGACTCTATTGGGCTGTTTCATGATCCACTTTCGCTTGGCACTCACATAGAAAGTATGATCCATGGTACGCAGCGTATCCTCTTTACCTAAGAAGTATCCTATGCCGTGCGCGCCTCGCGCAGGACTATTTACTTCTTCGAACAACACGCTCTCACCATAGGTTTCTTCACAGTTCAAATCCTTTCGCAGGTAAGGATGCAAAACAAACTTCGTAAACACTAACATACTGTCTTTTGGCAATGAAATAAAACGGGAACAAGTTTCTTGATCTAAGGATGTGTTGGTCCAATTCTCATCGCTACGTGCCGCGCAAAACCCATAATACACGGGGAATTCCGCAGTGTCAGACACATAGCCGATCAACGAAGAATCGATGGCGAGAAAACATTGAAACAAATCGATGTGCAATGTGCTGTCGCTGGTATTTTCCACTCCAATTTTCAGCCGCCCTTGCTCTCCCCAGCTCCAATGACGCATGCTCACCTGCTCCGTATTCAATTCGCTTGGCGCATAATCCTCTCCGGTGCGTTGCCATTTGGTTTCAATCACGCGATATTGGGAAACCATACAAGCTTGAAAGAGCATCGAAACACACACCAATTTCACCACCCATGAAGTGCGATGATTTGAACAAAATGTCCAAACAAACATGGTGATAATACTCGAGAATCGCATGAGCTGAGGGCCAATTTAAGCCTATTTTCGCGTACTGATTGAGAGAATAAGCCAGTATGAAACAAATTCGCAAACAAGAAGCATTGGATTACCACGAGCAAGGTCGAAAAGGCAAGCTAGAAATAATCCCAACCAAACCCCACAGTTCACAACGGGATCTGGCCCTTGCATATTCCCCAGGGGTTGCAGAACCCGTGCTCGCCATTCACGCCAATCCAGAAGATGTATATCGATACACTGGCAAAGGCAACTTGGTAGCGATCATTTCCAATGGCACCGCCATCCTTGGTTTGGGCAACTTGGGGCCTGAGGCAAGCAAACCTGTCATGGAAGGAAAAGGAATGCTTTTCAAAATATTTGCGGATATCGACGGCATGGACATCGAGGTGAAAGCCACCGATGTAGATGAATTTGTCAACACGGTCATCAATATTTCTCCCACTTTTGGTGGAATCAACTTAGAAGATATCAAAGCGCCAGAAGCATTTGAGATAGAAGAAAAATTAAAGGCCGCTTTGGACATTCCCATTATGCATGATGACCAGCATGGAACGGCCATCATCAGTTCTGCGGCCTTATTGAATGCCTTGGAATTGGCGCATAAAAAAATAGACGAGGTTCGGATGGTCGTGAGTGGCGCAGGTGCCGCGGCACTCTCATGTGTGGCTCTCATGATAAAACTCGGAGTGGATCCCCAAAAAGTCATGATGTTCGACTCCAAAGGGTTGATTCATCAAGATCGTGAAGACATCGATCATCGCAAGCGCAAATTTGCACATGAATCGAATCAAGATATGCTTTTGGATCAAGCATTGGTAGGTGCAGATGTATTTCTTGGATTGTCACAGGCCAATATCGTGACTGAAAAAATGTTGCAAAGCATGGCTGCACATCCCATCGTATTTGCCATGGCCAATCCAGATCCTGAAATAGCGTATGATTTGGCGATCCATTCGCGAGAAGATATTATCATGGCAACGGGCCGCAGTGATCACCCCAATCAGGTCAACAACGTACTTGGTTTTCCCTTCATTTTTAGAGGAGCATTGGATGTGCGCGCAAGTTGCATCAATGATGAGATGAAATTGGCTGCCGTTAAGGCGCTTGCTGATTTGGCGAAACTACCCGTTCCGGAAGAAGTGATTGAGGCATACGATGTAAAATCGTTGAGCTTCGGAAGAGACTATATCATTCCCAAACCACTCGATCCACGATTGATAAGCGTGGTGAGCAGCGCGGTGGCCAAGGCCGCGATCGACAGCGGTGTGGCGCGCATCAAAATAGAAAATTGGGACACTTACGCGGCTGAATTACAAAAACGCATGGGCCGCGACAACGTGCTCACTCGCAGTATTGCTGAGCGTGCGCGCAAGCAACCCAAACACGTTGTTTTTGCGGAAGGAGATAATTATAAAGTCTTGAAAGCCGCGCAGCAGGCCAAAGATGAAGGCATCGCCTTCCCTATTCTCTTGGGTGATGAATGCAAGATCAGAAGCATGATCGATGGAACTGATATTGAATTAGATGACATGCAGATCATTGATCCCCGCGATGATAAGTGGCTTAAAACGCGTGAGGAATTTGGCTTGCAATTGTACAAAAAACGCATGCGCAAAGGCTTTACAGAACTAGAGGCTGTGCGTGCCATGCGCGAGCGAAATTTCTTTGGTGCCATGATGGTGGAATCGGGCAAAGCGGATGCGATGATCAGCGGTATGACTCGAAATTACAGCAAGGTTATACGTCCAGGTTTACAGATCATTGGACCTGCTCCAGGAGTGAAAAAAGTATGCGGCATGTACATTGTCGAAACGAAACAAGGACCCTTGTTCATAGCCGATACAACCGTCAACGTCAATCCAACCGCCGAAGACCTTGTCGAAATAACATTGCGTGTCGCCGAGGCCTTGTCAAAAATGAAAATCATTCCACGCATCGCTTTGTTGAGTTATTCCAATTTTGGTTCTGCCAGTGGTGACGACCCCGAAAAAGTGGCCAAGGCTGCTGCCATTCTACACCGCGAATATCCGGATCTGATCGTAGACGGTGACATCCAAGCCAACTTCGCCTTGAACAGTGAGATGCTCAAAGAGAATTTTCCCTTCAGTCGCTTGAACGGTCAAAAAGTGAATACGCTGATATTCCCAAATTTGAGCGCTGGCAACATAGCTTATAAACTACTGCAAGAAATTGGAGGGTTGGAGGTGACAGGCCCCGTATTGCTGGGCATGCGCAAGTCCTATCATATTCTTCAAATGGGTTGTTCGGTTAGAGAAATATTGAACATGATTCGTATTGCGGTAGTCGATGCGCAGATGAAGTAATCCTTCAGCTTAAATTTCGTCTCCCATCAAAGGCACTCGTTGATTTCTTGTTGGATCCAATTCCATCTTGGTTTGATCACTCCTATGTAAAATCACAGCATATGATCATGCTGTTGGTGCATTCATTTAAGCAGCAGAGCCTGCATGGGTAGGTTATGTTTTTCCTGTCCAAAAAAGCCATTTATTCTCCGCAAATGAACCAATCTGAAATTAGACCAATCAACAATATTTACCATCCAATTGAGATTTTTTTACGCCGAAATGAAAAAATTAATCGTTTAATAGCATTGAATCTCAAAAAAATACCTATGTTTGTATACCGTTTTGAAAACACGGACTAAAGCCTACTAAATATCTATATAAAAAAACAATGAGCAGTTTCATCTCCACCCTCTTGCGCAGTCATGTGCTGCGTAATCAAAACATCCGTTGGATAGCCTTGTCCATCGTCTCACTACTTACAAACGCAGCACTGGCCCAAAGCCATCAGAACCTCGCGTCCGTCATCGCAAGTGGAAATGAAGCGTTGTCGGAGGCTGTTTATGGCCTGCATGCAACCGCCTATGTCAATGGCAGCGGCATTCAAGTGGCCGGTGAAGGTGAAGCTACCACACTGGATTTAACTGCCTTTAACTTCGGAGCAGTCAACTTCTCGGATTCAGCTCTGAATACTGTAAACACGGTCATTCTGCGCTTTGAAAATGCTTCTCAAGCTGCTTTAGCCATCGATGGTGGTTCGCTCAGTGCCTTGGAAAATCTGTCGAACGTGGTTCTGCTATTCACCTATGATCTATCAGTGGCAGAAGCATCATCGCTACCAATGAGCAGCCTTCCTGCAGGAGTTACCTCTTACTACTCCATTTCCATTCCCGAATAATCATCACTATCTCTATCCTATTCTTCATTAAAACAATGAAAAAGACTATACAATTCACACAACGCGTGCTCGCTGTTAGCATGATTTTGCTGAGCGCGATTGCAATGCAAGCGCAAGTTCGCGTGCCATTTACGCAACGTACATCTGCGTTCACACCTACACAAACCATCTATAGCATCAATGGTGATTTCACCATGGTTGGAAATACCAATATGACGCTTCAGAACTATTCAAATTCAGGCTTGAATAGTAACCAAAATATGATCAAAGTGGATACCGATGGAATTTCAACGACCAACAATTCGTCATCTTCGACACTCACTTTTTCAAACGAGAACGGAGCGAATCCTGCGTGCAGTGAAATCCTATTTGCTGGCTTGTATTGGACAGCTCGCACAGATGGAACGCCAACAGAAGCCCAAAAGCGCGCTATTAAATTCCGTGGCCCAGGTGAATCAGCCTATACGACCTACAATGCCAGTAGTGGCAATATTCGTTACCCCGGTGACGACAATATGTATGTGGGTTTTGTTGAAGTGACCGAAAAAGTAAGAGACCGCGGTGTGGGGGAATATTGGGTTGCCGACATGGCCCTAACCACAGGCAATGGTGGATCAGCTGGCTACTATGGTGGTTGGGGTATGGTTGTGGTTTATCAAAACGCTCTGATGAAGAAGCGTGATGTGACCATTTTCGATGGTTATGCCTATGTGGTTGGCGGAACTGCTCAATGGGAACTTCCCGTGTCAGGATTTAACTCAGCCTTAGCAGGCGCAGTAACCACAAAGTTGGGAATGATGGCAGGTGAAGGTGATGTGACAATCACAGGTGACAAATTTGAAATTCAAAAACTGAATACATCAAACTACGAGTTGTTGAATCATGGCGGAAACACAAACTCAAATTTCTTTAATAGCTCCATTTTCACAGGTGGCAATGCACGAAATCCCAATTTAGCAAATAACACTGGAATGGACATTTCTTTGTTTACGTTTCCGAACCCCTCAAACAGTGTGATTGGCAACGGTCAATCCAGCACCAAGTTCCGCTATAGCTCCACAGGAGACACCTATATTATTTATTCCATATGCATGGCAGTAGATGCATATGAGCCTGAAATCGAAGGATTCCTTTCCACCTTATCGGTAAATGGAACCCCAGCCACATCCTCTGACCTAACCGTTGTTCCAGGTGATCAAATTCAATATAAAGTCCAAATCCGAAACAAAGGAAATGAACCAGTGAATAACGTTCGTGTGGAAATACCTTTGCCATACGCGGCCGTCACTTATCAAGGTAGCACAAGCACTGCATTCGCACCCGCCAGCACGTCTGCAACTCCTTACGTCAACAGCACACTGGGAGCAAACGGCACATTGATTTGGGATTTTGGCACCTTGCCTGTACCAGCCAACCCTAACCAAGTATTGGGTGAAATCATTTTCACATTGCAGGTGAGCGAAGACTGCGAATTATATCGCAATTTCAATTGTTCCGCACCGCAAGTCGATATCGACGGAAATATCTCAGGTGTAGGAGCAAATACGAACATTACCGTAAACGACCAACCTTTCTACGTTGGCTTCTCAGAGGCCGATGGCTGTTCAACAGTTCCTGTAACAGGACCCTTTGAAATCGCGATCAACTCAACGG
>JAIYCK010000353.1 GCA_027488055.1 Flavobacteriales bacterium
ACCATTCAGAATACCACCACCGTGACCGTCCCCGCCACGAGCAGAGGATGTGCAGGAAACTTTACCATCACCACAGGCGGAGCGACGTTGAATGCAGTCTCTGGTGATTTGTATGTAGCCGGTAACTTTGTGCAGAATGGCACCTTTACCGCGAATAACCGTGCGCTATTCATGAATGGTTCCTCGGCACAAACCATCTCGGGCTCAGGCACGATTTCATTTGATTATTTGATCATCAACAATAGCAATGTGAGCGGTGTGACGCTCAACAGCAATGCTTCTATCGTGGCTACCACTGGTGATGTGCTGCAATTATTGGGCACAGGGCCATTGACTATTGCAGCAAGCACTGTTTTGACCATGTCGGGCAACGGTGGAAATATTCTGGTGAGCGGCGGAGTACGCACCATAAACACTGTGAACGCAACAACGAGCTTTTTCGACATCACAGGCACAAAAACCGTGACCAGTTCTGGTGGTGGAACCTTGGCCACAACTTCTACAGCTGTAGGTGGCGGTGTGCGGATTAGTGCTGGAGTGAACTTTGGATCTGGCCTAACCACCATTGGAAGCAATGCGTTTTTGACAGTTTTGGCGGGTGGCTTTGTGAACACCAACCCTGTCACGTACGCGTCTTCATCCACCTTGTCTTTCAATACCGGGGGCTCGTATGTGGTGGGCAGCAGCGACAGAACATGGGGTCCTGGCACATCAGGAGCGGGAGTTCCTTTCAATGTAGTGGTGAACTTGGCAGGCACCAATGTGGAGCTCACCGACAACCGCACGGTAACCAACAATTTGACCATTACAGCGGGTACCTTGACCAACAACACCAATACCTTGACCGTAGGACCAACAGGTGGAGGCAACAAAGTCTTGACTGTGAACGGCGGTACTTTGACCAACAATGGCGGGACACTGAACCACAACGGAAATGTGTCGATGACTACAGGAGCCTTCAACATGAATGGCGGAACATTTATGGTGGACGGCAACGACGGCACAGCCGGCACCAGCGTGACGAGTGGTACGAACTTGTTTGCCATCAGTGCAGCAGTGGTGAGCACAGGAGTCTCTGGCGGAACACTTTTGATCAACGATCCACCTTTCGCAGGAGCGGGATTGGCTTTTGCTTTCCTTGGTGGAGGATCAAATGCGATATGGACGGGTCACACCTTGCAATTGGGTGGCACCACGGGAACCCATGCAAGCACGGCGACCAATGGATTTAACGTAGACACGTATTTAGGTACGGTCAATTTGCGTTTGGGTAATGTGATCGTCAATGGAGGCAGCGGCGCCAGTCGATTTGCTTCGGCTTCCTCTGCTTTGAATAATGGTTTGCACATCGCGGGCAATTTGACCATCAATGCCAATTCTGAATTGCGCACCTTGGCGAATGGAGCAGATGTAACCCTAGAGGGTAACTTAGTCAACAATGGAATTTTGACCATTTTGTCGGATGCAGGCGGAAATACAGCTTTGAATTTCTCCACACGCATTGGAGGTACAACATCTGCCAACAGTGTTGCGCAAACCGTTTCTGGTTCAGGAACGTTTCGTAATTTGACCGCGAGTCCTACGGGGAAATTTGCAGAACTCATCGTCAACAACACAGCTGGAGTTACATTCAGCATCGGTGAAGTAAGTGTAGTGAATACAATGACCTTCACAGCAGGCGTATTGGACATTGGTACCGCAAATGATTTTGTATTGGTAGGTACAGCAACACAAGCTAGAACGACCGGTTATCTGTTGCGTGACGCAGCAGCAGCAGGCTTTATGAAGCGCACTCAGCCGGGCACAGGAACGCATACCTACCACATTGGCAATGGTGGGGTGTATGCTCCGATTGTATTGAATTTTACTGTGAACTCTGTCTCACGTCAAATAGGTGTGAGCGTCACGGATGGCACACATCCCGAGATGAGCAACCCGATTACACCCACAGATTATCTCACCAAGTACTGGAAATTATATGAAAGCGCGGCAGGAGGCAATTATAGCTTAACTGCGGCCATGACCTACAATGCAGCAGGAGATGTGGTGGGCACCGAAGCCAGCATTCGCGTATCGGGATGGGGTGGCACAGCTTGGAACGAATATGGTGCTGGCACAGTGGCCTCGCCCGTTATCACATCAGCGGCCATCACGCAAGCGAACGCGACGATTTTGAATAACCTAGTGCTCACTGGCCGCAGAAATCCAACTATAAATTATACTTGGACGGGCGGAGCCAACACCACCAACTGGGGTGATGCAACCAACTGGTCGCCCAACGGAGTGCCAGGTTCAACCGATGCTGTTACCATCGGCACCTTAGCACCTTTCAATGTCAATATCACAGACACCCGAACAGTGAACTCTTTGACCTTGAATGGCACCGGTGTGATGAATGTGGCGGCTACAGGCTCTTTGACCATCAATGGGGCAATCACCTATGTAAATACAGCCACAGCGAATTTGGCATGTGGCAGCACCATCACTTTTGCAAGTGCTTCCAGCATCAATGTACCGGCATGGAACTACGGCAATCTTGTTTTTGTAACAGGCGCCCGTGTATGGGCTTCAGGCGCAACGACCTCTATTTGCGGGAACTTAACCACAGGCAGCGTTGCCATAACGTCCACGGGAAGCACGGTGACCTTCAATGGTACAGCGGCTCAGAGCATCAATGGAAGCGCCAATTTTGCGACCCTCAATATCACGAATACAGGTGGCACAGTATCAAGCGGTTCGACCCTTACTATTAATACAGCATTGAATGTCAGCGCTAGCGCGACCCTTCACAACACAGCTGGTACTATTACCTTGGCATCAGGCTCAGTCAACACGATAGATGGAACATTCCGCAGAACGGGTTCCTTGACACAAGCGAGCGCAACTACCACTGTTGGTGGTACGGGTACGTATGATCACAATAGCAATGGTGGAGCAATATTGACAGCCACTTGGTCGTCAGGAAGTACATGTTTGGTCAGCGGAAGCACAGCGAGTGGTCCATCTAGTGGTTTGGACCAAAGTTTCCATCACTTGACGTGGAATTGTCCCGGTCAATCTTCAAGCATAGGCTTGTCAGGTGCCATCACCACCGTCAATGGTAATTTGAGTTTCTTGAGCACGGGTAGTTCTGGAGCGACACTCAACCTGACGGGTACAACGACTTATACGCTTAGCGTTGGAGGCAATTTGACCATGAATGCAGCCAATGGCATCAACTCCAAGGTGAACTTGACTTCTTCCACAGGGGTGGCTACCATCAATGTGTTGGGGAATTTCGACTTGAGTGATGTGGGCACTGGCGCAGCAGAATTGTCGAAGACAGGTTCTGGTGCAGCTACTATCAACTTTAGAAAAGTAGGAGTGCCATTGGCTTTGGCGCAGCAGAACTTTACTCAGAATGGCGGAAGCATATTGAATGCCATTGCCTTTGTGGTGGGTGGCGCAGGACCCACTTATACCCATGTGCAATTGCAGAGCAATGCGGCATTGGGCAGCAATGCCACGATGGCAGTGACTTCGGGCAGCGCGATCGATTTTCAGACCAACGTTTTGACAGGACCGTCATTTGTATTGAACAATGGCGCTACTCTAATCACGGCGCATGTTGATGGTATCACTACCCTCGGCAATGCGGTGGGATCGGTGCAAACGACCGCCACGCGCACCTACAATGCTGCTTGTAACTTCACCTACAATGGGGGTTCAGCGCAAGTCACTGGTTCAGGTTTGCCGGCCACTGCGAATTACTTGACCATTGGCAACAATTCAGGCGTGTCATTGAGCAATGCACTTACGTTGAATGCCACAGGAGGGTTGTTGTTCAATACAGGCACCCTTTTGTTAGGAGCCAATGACTTGACCTTGGCCGCAGGCGTTGGCGTCACCAATGCCAGTGCTACGAATTATGTGGTGACCAATGGTGTTGGTCGCCTTGGACATACTGTGGGCACATCTGCAGCTTCATATACATATCCTTTGGGAGATGTTACCGGAACAGCGGAGTATAGTCCAGCAACATTGAATTTTGCTACCAACAGTGTTTCACGAGTAGTGTATTTGGGAGTCACAGATGCGGTGCATCCGAACAACGGAGTGGCCAGTGACTATTTAAGTCGTTATTGGTTGAGTCGTGTAAGCTCCAATGCAGGAACTTATTCTTACACCCCCACATTCACCTATGTGGCAGCAGACATCACAGGCAGTGAGGTCAACATGCAGGGTAATTTGTGGAGTGGTTTGGACTGGACCGAGCCCAATGCGACCTCTACGGTTGGAAGTTCGACTGTGACCTATGGCACTGCATTGGATGAAACGACGGGAAGTTTGGCTGCTACAGCTGAATGGACTGCACGCAATGGACGTTGCGCTGGTACACCAAGCACCGGCACCTTGGTATCAAGCGTTCCTGGGCCATTCTGTGACAATGCGAACACTGTATTGAGCTTGACAGGTGGATCCCCCACCATTGGGTTAACATATCAGTGGCAGACCTCTTTGACAGGAGCCGCTAACTCTTACTCGGATTATATTGGGGGCACCAATTCGACTTTTGCAGCGAGTTCAAGCGTATCGGTATATTACCGCGTGATGATTACGTGCACCAATTCATCCTTGTCCGATACATCGGCGGCTTATTTGGTATCGATTTTCACTTCACCCACCATTACCGTTACGCCTTCCTCTGCATTGAGCTGTGGCGGATCAGCAGTATCATTGGCCGCCAGCGGCGGGGTGAGTTACGTGTGGAGTCCGAATTACAATATTTCAGCCCTTGGGGTGGCTAATGTGACAGTTACGCCCGCGGTGACCACTACCTACACAGTAGTAGGCACAGATGCCAATGGATGTACTTCACAAGGCTCAGCCGTCATTACAGCTTCGCCTGCCGTACCAGTATTCACAGTAACCACCTCTGCCGCTTCCATTTGTGCGGGTAGCGCAGTGAGTTTGGGCACTTCATCGATCAATCCAGTTACGGTGTTTGCGGAAAACTTCAATGGTAGCTTATCTGCTTGGTCGAATGTAAATAATAGCACAGGAGGCGCGGCACCCGCAACAGCGGCGTGGACTTCGAGAGCGAGTGGTTATTTATATAGCGCCATCCCGGTCACCTTTACCACCTCCGACGCTTCTGGCTTCTATTTGAGTAACAGCGATGAGCCAGGCACGGGTGTCACGGTTGAAACGATCCTTACATCGCCAGCCTTCTCGTTGAATGGATATACTGCTGCTAGCTTGAGTTTGAATCACTATTACCGCGATAATATCAGTGTAGATACAGCACGTGTGCAGATTTCGACCAATGGATCAACCTGGACCAATTTGGCTTCATTTACAGCTACTACGGGAACGCCATCTGCATTCAACAATGCGACCATTAGTTTGACACCTTATATCGGTCAATCCAATGTAAGCATTCGTTTCAAATACAATGCAGGGTATGATTACTACTGGGCGCTCAACAATTTGGCCATCACTGGTACGATGGATTACACGTACAATTGGTCGTCAACACCAGCAGGATTGAGCAGCACATTGGCCGCTCCAAGTGCCAATGTATTTGCTAACTCCACTTATAGCGTCACCGTAACCAATAGCTTTGGTTGCACGCGGGCCGCTACTTCCAGCACAGTTACGCAGGTGCCAGTCACCGAGGTGAATGCAGGTGCGAATAATTCGTCTTGTGGTGCAGCAGCTTACGTATTCAGCGGAGCAAGTGCGGCCAACGCTTCTGGTTTGTTATGGACTACCACAGGCCTTGGTACATTCACGGGTACAACTACCCTGACACCGACCTATACGCCAACGGCACCGGAATACACGAGTATCACCACGATAACCTTTACTTTGACAGGCACTGCCACAGCGCCTTGCTCAAATGCGAGCGATCAAGTGCAGATCACATTCAACCCATTGAATAATTATTATCCAGATGGCGATAGCGATGGTTACGGTGATGGGGGGCAGCTGCCCACACAGGCGTGCACAGCTCCCGTGGGCTATGTGGCCAACAACGATGACCAGTGTGACACCGACTCTGATATTAATCCAGGGACAGAATGGTGGTATGATGCAGATGGTGATGGCATTGGTGGATACATTTATGATTATGGCGATGTGTTCAGTGGTTGCACCTATCCTGATCCCGATGGTGCAGGACCAAGTGAATTCATACCATATTGCCCTGCGAGCAATGCCGGCCAAGCATACACAGCGGATTGCAATGATGCCGATCCGAATATTTTCCCAGGCGTGGAATTGTGCAATGGTATTGACGACGATTGCGATGGATTGGTAGATGAGGGGCTTTGCGCTCCCATCAATGATAACATTGAGGCAGCCATTTTAGTGACCGGAACCAATCCAATTTCGATTTGTACTGAAACTCAAGGCACCGTTTTGAATGCTAGTGTATCAGCTGAGAGTACCTCAGCGGTAGGTGCCGGTGGAGGTAAAGATGTGTGGTATAAGTTCGTAGCTGCATCGCCCAATGTGCAGATCAAGGTATTCAATGCAGTTGGATTTGACCCCGTGATCGAGTTGCGCGGAGGAGCGATCAATAGCACTACCTTGGTGGATGCAGAGAATGCGGGCACCGGAGCTTTTGAGACCATGTCGGTGACCACGCTCACGGTGGGTCAGACCTACTATTACGCGGTAAGATCGTACGGTAATACAGCAGGAGGAACATTCAAGACATGCGTTGGAAACTATATTGCCTCTGGCTGCTTGGCTTCTCAAAGTGCAATCATTTCGCAATGTCAGACCTTTAAGTTCATCAGTGTGGGCGCGACGAATTACACCGTCACATTTACTCCAACAGCGGGTTCAGTAGGTGGTGGATCGATCACTACGACTACGTCGTTTGCAACATCTAATGTGTTGGTGAATTTGATTCCAAATAACACCTACAATGTGACCATTGCGGCCAATTACAGTGTGACCGATGCAGGAGGAACTACTCAGATCATCACATTGAATAGTGCCAGTCCAAGTTGTGTGGTTACTGTGTCGCCACATAGCGGTTTGGCGGTCCGCACGAACCAAGTTTGTACGGCGCCGGCGACGTTGTTGCGCAGCACCTTCTTGCGCACGGATCCATTTGTATGCGGAGTAACCAACTACTCATTTGAATTTACACCAGTGATTTCATGCGCCAACAATACGTCTACAGGTATTCCATTTGTGCATACCAATATCTCGCGTATTATTCCATTGAACTTCGCAGGTACAACCACAGTTCCGGCTGGTCAGACCATTCAGAATCAAACGTATTATCAAGTGCGTGTGCGACCCAACTTTGGTCCTGGTGGAATCTACCAAGGCACATGGGGCACTCCTCAAACCATTTACATCGGCGGCAGCTTGATGGAAGGTGCTGAGGCGAATACGGAAATTGTGATGCCCGCTTCTGCGGAAGAA
>JAIYCK010000096.1 GCA_027488055.1 Flavobacteriales bacterium
GGCATGGTGAGCAATGACAGTTTTACCAAATACCGCATCCTAAAACCAGTAGGCGAAATCACCGTCAACGAAACACCTGAATGAACATGCAAAAAA
This sequence comes from Flavobacteriales bacterium, assembly GCA_027488055.1. GTDB lineage: Bacteria > Bacteroidota > Bacteroidia > Flavobacteriales_D > Sanyastnellaceae > CANHSF01. The sequence goes on from JAIYCK010000096.1 coordinate 97, forward strand.
TGAATCGCTTTTTTGAAAATTTTTGGTTGGTCTTTGTCGTCATGACCTTCTCTTATGCTTGTTATGAAACATACCGTCTAGGTTTTGCGGATGGCGGGCGAAATTTCGTCATTCCGGTTCTTGCCTTGTTGTGGTGGTATATGCGACGCATGATGCGCAAGCGTTTGGAGAAGCACGAGGACTTCAGAAAATGAATAAATGCGGAGTTGACTTGCTTTTGATCCAGAAGCATATTAAGGCCCATTGAACCTGCGACGTATCACTAGCTATACACATAGCCAAGCGCGTCAACATGCATATCACTATCAAAGAATTTCCACTCAGTTGAGTTACTTTCCATTATTTTTGCGGCGTAAGTAGCCTTCAGCCAACCCACTTCCTTGGCTTTTGGTATACCCATGGATATATCCTATTTAGTGATTCTCATTCTTTCGATTTTGGCATCGGCGTTCTCCAGCGCCATGGAAATTGCCTTTGTCACTTCCAACAAACTCAAGATTGAACTCGACAAAAAACAAGGGGTATTTGCTGGTAAGGTAATTGGTCATTTTGCCAAATTCCCCAAAATGTTTATAGCCACCATGCTGGTGGGTAACAATACAGCACTCGTAGTTTCCGGACTTTATTTAGGCGATGGCATTACGGATGTGATTAGTCATGTCCCTTTCATGAATGACCATCTTGGAGAGTATGGCATTCTGCTGATGCAAACAATTCTTTCTACGATCATCATTTTGATTTTTGCAGAATTCATTCCCAAGGCCATTTTCAGTGTCAATCCCAATCGCTGGCTCAACCTCTTTGTGTTGCCACTCATGCTTTGGTATGGTGTCTTCTACGTTTTTGCATTTATCATCACAGCTCTTTCCGATCTGCTACTCAAATTGCTCTTCGGCAAACAACCCAAACCCGAAGCCATCGAATTTGGACGTGTCGACCTGAATCATTATTTGGAACAAGCGACTGGCAATATCGATCCTGCAAAAGACATTGATCACGAAATACAGATTTTCCAAAACGCACTCGACTTTTCGAAAGTAAAAGCGCGTGACTGCCTCATCCCACGCAATGAGCTGGTTGCAGTCGAAATTACGGATAGCGTGGAAGAATTGCGTCATCGATTCATTGATACGCGATTGAGTAAAATACTGATCTATCGCGAAAGCATAGACCATATCATCGGTTATGTGCACAGTTTTGACTTATTCAAAAAACCAGAACACATTCAACAAGTGTTGCGGCAAGTGATGATTATTCCCGAGCCCATGACGGCCAATGAAATTCTGGAACGATTCATCAAAGAAAAACGCAACGTAGCCGTGGTCGTTGACGAGTTTGGTGGCACCGCTGGTATTCTCACCATGGAAGATATAGTAGAAGAGATATTCGGAGAAATTGAGGATGAACATGACAAAGAGGAAACCTCTGAAAAGGTCATCGGAGTTGGCGAATATGAATTCTCGGCTCGTTTGGAAATCGATTATCTAAACGAAAAATACCACCTTCAGCTTCCTGATAAACAAGAAGAATACGACACCTTGGGTGGGTTGATCTTGTATATCATCGGAGATATTCCAGAGGAACAACAGGTGATTTCGTACGAAAATTGGACCTTCACCACCCTCAAAGTGAGTGAAACACGCGTTGAACTTGTGCATATCAAGACCAACAAGGCTTAACCAGCACTGATTTTGAGTCACTTACGTCATTTTAACCGACTTTTGCACAAGTTATCGATCCTTTTACGATATTCGCACCCCAATATTTTAATAGGACGAACGCTATGGCATTGATTGAAAAAATCAGAAGTAAAGGTACTTTGATCGTGATTGTGATCGGTATTTCGTTGTTGCTCTTTTTGATTGGAGCTAATCCCGAAATGGTCTTTGGCGGTGGTGCACCTGATGCAGGTGAGATTGCTGGCCAAACCATCACCAATGGAGAATGGATCAAAGCAGTTGAGGCACGCAAACCCCTGTTTAACTATGCAGGTAATGATCAAAGTTTGATCAACGATACGTGGAATCAGATTGTAGAAGATAAAATCTACAGCGATGAATACGAAGCCACTGGCATCCAAGTCACAGAAGAGCAACTCGAGTCAATCATGTTCGGTGCAGTGCTTTCTCCTTACGTGAAAAGCACCATCTACAATGGCCAAGACACCGATACGCTTAAGTCACAAATGCGCGCCAACTTCGACGGAATGGAAGACGCTCGTTCTTCTGAATGGCGGAAATTGATCTCCAAAAAACGCCAAAAGGAAGTGTATGATGCAATGATCAAGAAAAGCGCTTATGCCAACAAATTGGATGGCAAATGGGCTTTCAAATTCCAAAACGATCGTGTTTCAATCGATTACGTAGGTAAATTGTATGCTGAAATTCCAGATAGCACTATTACAGTTACTGATGATGATGTGCGTGCTTATTATAATAAACACAAACACGAGCGTGAATACCGCAACGCCGACGAATCTCGCACCTTGGATTATATCTCTTTTCCTGTGGTGGCGAGTGCTGAAGACAGTTCAGATGTGCGCAATCAGATCAATACCTTGATCCCTCAATTTTTGTCAAGCAAATCCGATAGCGCCTTTGCAATGGCCAATGCCAATACACCAAGCGCTGCTGTCATGCGTTATACGCAAGGTACTTTGTTAGAGCCTTTCAATAGTCAACTTTTGAATGACAGTATGGGTAAAGTAGTTGGTCCATACGTAGAAGGCAACTCACTCAAAATTGCAAAAGTGACCAAGCGCGGTTCCGAAGTTGATTCCGTTCAAGCCCGTCACATTTTGATCAAAGACCCAAGTCCAGCAGGAAAGGCAAAAGCAGATTCCATTAAGAATGTCATTGCAGCTAGCAAGAACTTTGAAGCCATGGCCGCCCAATTTGGCACTGATGGTACCAAAGACAAAGGCGGTGATCTAGGTATGTTTGGTCGCGGAGCGATGGTGAAACCTTTTGAAGACGCATGCTTCAACGGAGCAGTGGGTGTTTTACAGGTGGTGAATACCAACTTCGGTTGGCACGTCGTAGAGGTGACCAAAAAGGGAGCTTCTAAATCATATTCGCAAATTGCAGTGATTGACCGCATTTTCGAAGCAAGTCCAAAGACTATGAAAAATGCATACAGCAGTGCCAAAGACTTCACATTGAACAACAGCGACAGCATTGCTTTCCGCACAGCAGCTGCACAGCTCAATGGCGGTACTCGCATTGTGACAGCAAAAGGTGTAAAAATCAACGCCACTTCAATCAGTGGTCTCAATAATGCAGGTGGTCTCGTAAATTGGGCATATGCTGCCGAATTGGGCGAAGTATCACAACCTGAAATGATCGAAAATCAATACATCATTGCTGTATTGAAAGAGGTAAAAGAGAAAGGTGTACCCTCATTCGAAAATGTAGCTGAGGTGATGCGCAAGAAGGTATTGAACGAGAAGAAAGCAGAATCAATCAAAGGCAATTTGGTTGAAGGCACTTTGGAAGAGCGTGCAGCTCGCATTGGTGTTGAGATGAAAACAGCCGAAAACATCACCATGGCTTCACGCAATATCTCAGGCTCAGGAGCTACATTGGCAGAAAACGAGTTGATGGGAGCTATCTTCGGTTTGAACACAGGTTACACTTCTGCACCCATTGTGGGCGAGTCGGGTGTATATGTGTTCCGTCGCAATGCTGACATCGCTGTTGGTACGAGCACTGATGATTATTTGAGCAATCAAACGGGTATCACAACATCCTTGCAGGGTCGTATTTTGAATAGCATCAACAATGCTTACAGAGAGGCTGCTTCGATTGAGGACAACCGTTACTCAAGAGACTAAGATAATTTTGACAATACGTCTGGGAGGGCGGCGCCAAAGGCGCCGCCCTTTTCATTCCATTCTGCTTTGCAAATCTCCTTCTAACTTTGAACGGTACTCAGAAAAACCTTGCAAACGACTACAACCTTAGGCGCCATCAAATACTATTTGGGTAGCAACAAGGAGGAATCACCAAAACTCAAAAAGTGAAATCCATGAGCCATCGCATATTGGTATACTCTGCGCCAATCCTCCCCAATCAGGGCAGCCACCAGCAGCAGCAATGTACTTTGTGGCTGATGAAAATTAGTTATCAAGCCATTACAGATGCGAAAAGTGTATCCGGGCGCGATTAGAATCGCCGTCGTTGCTTCACATGCTTCTATTTGAAGGGTTTCCAAGCGCAATCTCAACGCTTGCAATGCCTCACTGGTTGAAACTTGGCTCTCGATCGCGTAGGGCTCCCATTGAGAGACATGAAAACCAGAGGTAAGCGGCTGCTGAATGCATTGCACTCCAAGCCAATAAAGCGATTCCAAGGTTCGCATAGAGGTTGTACCCACTGGGATGATGGGTAGATCCAAGGAAGCCAATACTTGATCGATGAGCTCCTTTGATAGTACAAAGTGCTCCGTGTGCATATGATGGTCCTCCATGGACGAAGCACTCACAGGCTTGAAAGTGCCTGCACCCACGTGCAATGTCAGATAAGCCAAGGTGTGTCCTTGTTGCTTTAACTCATTCAAGCA
>JAIYCK010000043.1 GCA_027488055.1 Flavobacteriales bacterium
AGAATGCCAACGATTGGAATCTTTCACGCTCTCGTTTTTGGGGGATTCCCTTGCCTATTTGGACCACGGAAGACAACGACGAAGTCCGTTGTATCGGGTCTGCAGAGGAATTGAAGAATGAAATAGACAGAGCTGTGCAAGCGGGATTGATGACCCAAAACCCACTTGCGGATTTTGTGCCGAATGATCATTCGGCTACAAATTACCAAACATTTGATTTGCATAAGCCTTATGCGGATGATATTATCTTAATTTCAAGCAAGGGAGCACCGATGCGCCGTGAGACGGATCTGATTGATGTGTGGTTTGACTCTGGCGCTATGCCTTACGCACAGCAACATTATCCGTTCGAAAACAAAGAACTCATTGATAGCGGAAAGTGCTTTCCTGCAGACTACATCGCTGAGGGTGTTGACCAAACGAGAGGTTGGTTTTATACTCTTCATGCCATCGCAACCATGTGTTTTGATAGCGTTGCTTTTCGCAATGTCATTTCCAACGGTTTGGTGCTCGATAAGAATGGAAATAAAATGTCCAAGCGATTGGGCAATGCAGTAGATCCATTTGTGACCATTGCCAAATACGGTCCAGATGCTACCCGTTGGTACATGATCACCAATGCGCAACCTTGGGACAATCTCAAGTTTGACGAGGATGGGATAGCCGAGGTGCAACGCAAGTTTTTTGGTACGCTCTACAATACCTATGGATTTTTTGCCATCTACGCCAATATTGATGGGTATCAGCCGGGTCAGGCCTTTTCGGGCGAGCGTACTGAGATTGACGCTTGGATTTTGAGCAAATTGAACAACCTGATCGAGAAAGTCACCGCTTGTTTAGATGATTACAACCCCACGGTGGCAGCGAGATCCATCGAAGAGTTTGTGGATATCAACCTATCCAATTGGTATGTGCGCTTATCACGCAAGCGTTTTTGGACCCAGCATCACGGAGAACTTCCAGCAGATAAGGCATCAGCGTATGATACTTTATATACCTGTTTGAAAACTGTGGCACAGTTGGCAGCGCCGTTTGCTCCTTTCTTCAGTGATTGGTTGTATGGCAACTTATCGGGAACAGGTGAGCGCTTGGCCAGCGATTCGGTGCATTTGTCCCTGATGCCAATTGCAGATGTATCCTTGATTGACAATGAACTCGAGGAACGTATGGGCTTTGCGCAAGAGATCTCATCCATGGTGTTATCTATCCGTAAAAAGGAGAATTTGCGTGTGCGTCAGCCGCTCAGCACCATTCGGATACCTATTTTGCAGGACTCTGACCGCCAGCGTATTGAAGCAGTCAGTAGCATCATATTGGCCGAGACCAACGTCAAACAATTGGAATTGGTAGATGAGTCGCAGGCCAACATTGTAAAGAATCTAAAACTCAACTTCAAAAGTTTAGGTGCTAAATGTGGCAAACACATGAAGGCGGTGCAAGCGTATGCGCTGGAGCATAGTCAAGCGCTCATTTCGGCCATCGAAGGCACAGGGAGCTACCAGGTGATTTTGGCTGATGCTACCATCGAGCTAACGCATGAAGACGTAGACATTATCCCTGTGGACATTCCGGGCTGGAAAGTGGCCAATGATGGAGCTTTGACGGTTGCCTTGGATATCACCATTACCGAAGATTTGCGTTTAGAAGGCATTGCACGGGAATTCGTCAATCGTATTCAAAATCTTCGCAAAGACCTCGGTTTTGAGGTTACAGATAAAATTTATGTGAAAATTCTGCGTCATAACCATTATAACGATGCAATTGTGTCGAATTCAGAATATATTCGCGCGCAAATTTTGGCGAACTCCATTGAGTTGGTCGACACCCTTCTCGGTGCTCACACCGTTGAGATTGAAGAGGGAGTTTCGGCTCAAATAGAGGTAACCAAATGAGAACTGGCAACGGTTCAAATGGATGAAAGACAGTGGGGAAGACGTTTTAATTGACTTCATTACCAAACAAACAATTCTATCATGGCAACGAAAAAAGCATCGAAGAGCACGCCAGTGAAAAAGGCGGTGGCAAAGAAAGCTGCAAAAGCTCCTGTAAAGAAAAAGGCGGCGGCAGCGGCTAAGAAGCCTGTTGCCAAGAAGCCTCCTGTAAAAAAGGCGGTGGCTAAGAAGCCCCTCAAGCCTGTAGCTAAGAAACCCATCGTGAAAAAGGCCGTTCCAGCGAAAAAGGCTGCACCAGCGAAGAAAGCTGTGCCAGCTAAGAAAGTGGTGGTAAAAAAGCCTGTTTCCAAGCCCGCTGTGAAAAAGGCGGTAGCTAAAAAACCAGTAGCCAAAAAGGCTCCAGTTAAAGCGATTGCCAAAAAAGTAGTGGCTAAAAAAGTTGCACCCAAGAAAGCTGTCAAGCCAGTAGCGGCTCCCAAGAAAGCTGCCCCAGCAAAGAAAGCGCCGGTCAAAAAGGCGGCTCCCGTTAAAAAGGCTGTAGCTCCTGTGAAAAAGGCGGTGACCAAACCAGCGCCAAAAGCAGTGGCCAAACCTGCAGCGAAACCTGCAGCGAAACCAGTTACCAAGCCAATCGCACAGCCGGCTGCCAAGCCCGTGGCCAAAGCAGTTGCGCCAGTTAAACCAATTGCGCCTGCCAAACCAGTGGCTCCGAAACCAGTTGTTGAAAAAATAATTGTAACGGAACCGAAACAAGTTGCCAAACCAGAAGTTAAACCTGCACCAACACAGGTGACCAAAAAGGAAAAAATAGAACCCATAAAGCATATGCCAGACGTTAGATATTCAGATCAAGATTTGAAGGAGTTTGAAGAATTAATCATTGATAAGGTGAAGCAAGCAAAGGCTGATCTGGAAGAATTGAGACAGTCCTTATCGCACAACGGCGATAATTCAACCGACGATACTTCGCCGACTTTC
>JAIYCK010000036.1 GCA_027488055.1 Flavobacteriales bacterium
ATGATGACATTGGGGAGCGACATCAGTTTTTTCCATTTTTTTCAATTGATCAAGTATCTGGTCAACTGCACGTCGTATTTTACGATCGTCGCAATCATACGAGCAATATGACGGATGTATATTGGGCCACCAGCAAGGATGGCGGCAATACTTGGCACAATGAGCGCATCAGTGAGTCACCATTTACTCCGGAAGCCACCGTTTTTTTTGGAGATTACAATAATATTACCGCGCACAATGGTGTCGTAAGGCCTATTTGGACTCGATTGCAGGATGGGCGTTTGAGCATTCACACCGCTATCATCAATTTGCATCCTTAAGTCAGAATTTATTTCCATTACATTTAGCTCATGGAAAAAATAATCTTGCCTGCGCTAGAAGTAGAAGCTTTCGATGAACTTTCGGAATTGTCAGTAGACGAACAAATGTTGCTAGCGCAAGCCACCGAAGCAATGCAGCGCGCATATGCGCCATACAGCGGTTTCCGCGTGGGTGCTGCCATTGTGTTAGAAAATGGGGTGATAGTGCAGGGCAATAACCAAGAAAACATGGCGTATCCCAGCGGACTATGTGCAGAAAGGGTAGCCTTTTTTCATGCAGGTGCCATGTATCCTGGAGAGCGTATACACAAGTTGGCCATTACTGCCGGTTCTGATCAATTTCCAAGTGAGCGTCCGATAGCACCTTGTGGGGCATGTCGTCAAAGTATGCTGGAGTATGAGCTCAATCAAGGCCAACCCATCACGCTGTTAATGCGGGGCCTAAAGGGACGTATTTATCGGATCAAAGGCATACAATCCCTGTTGCCTCTATACTTCAATGAAGAGGGTCTTAAAAAGGGATCTTATTGAAAGATAACAGATCATGCGAGCCAACGCAATTTCATATTGTATCCATACGAGTGTATGAAGTTCTTCAAAATGGCGGGTATTCGTGCAAAAAGTAACATGTTCATGAAAAAAAAGGGCTTCGCAAGAAGCCCTTTTTTAAATTGTATCGAGAATCAGTGGATACATAATCCAGTCATTCTAGGATGTAATAATTACATCATGCCGCCCATTCCGCCGCCCATTGGAGGCATCGCAGGAGCGTTTTCTTCCTTGATGTCGCTGATCACGCACTCGGTGGTCAAAAGCATACCAGCAATCGATGCAGCATTTTCCAATGCAACACGCACCACTTTGGTCGGATCAATAACACCTGCACCGATGAGGTTCTCATAAATTTCTGTACGTGCATTGTAACCGAAGTCATCTTTGCCTTCACGCACTTTATTTACGATCACGGCTCCTTCGCCACCTGCATTGGCAACAATTTGGCGCAATGGTTCCTCGATAGCGCGAGCAATAATCGCAATACCCGTTTGCTCATCGTCATTAGAGCCTTTGAGCGCATTCAAGGCAGATGAAGCGCGAATCAAAGCCACACCACCACCAGGTACAATGCCTTCCTCTACAGCTGCACGAGTAGCATGCAAAGCATCATCCACGCGGTCTTTCTTCTCTTTCATCTCCATTTCAGTAGCTGCGCCGATATACAACACCGCCACACCACCGGCCAATTTCGCCAAACGCTCTTGCAATTTCTCGCGATCGTAATCTGAAGTGGTTTTTTCAATTTGAGCTTTGATTTCAGAGATACGAGCTGTGATCGCATCTTTGCTGCCTGAACCATTTACGATGGTTGTATTGTCTTTGTCAATTGTGATTTTTTCAGCGCGACCCAAATCTTCCAAAGTGGCATTCTCCAACTTCAAACCGGTTTCTTCGCTGATCACCTGACCTCCTGTCAAAATTGCAATGTCTTGCAACATGGCTTTGCGACGATCGCCAAAACCAGGTGCTTTCACAGCAGCTACTTTCAGCGCACCGCGAATTTTGTTCACTACCAACGTAGCCAATGCTTCGCCGTCTACATCCTCAGCGATGATCAACAATGGACGACCTGTTTGAGCTGTCTTTTCGAGGACAGGCAAAAGCTCTTTCATCGTGCTTACCTTTTTGTCGTAGATCAAGATATAAGCATTTTCAAGATCGGCTTCCATGTGCTCCGCGTTGGTCACGAAATAAGGTGACAAATAGCCACGATCGAATTGCATACCTTCCACCGTTTTGACTTCGGTTTCTGTGCCTTTTGCTTCTTCTACAGTGATTACACCTTCAGTGCCCACTTTAGCCATTGCATCAGCAATCAATGAACCAATGCCTTCGTCGTTGTTAGCCGAAATAGAGGCAACTTGTTTGATTTTCGCGTTGTCACTGCCCACTGTTTTGCTCAAACCTTGAAGCTCTTTTACAACAGCAGTAACTGCTTTGTCGATGCCGCGTTTCAAATCCATTGGATTCGCGCCGCTTGCCACATTTTTCAAACCAGCTGTTACGATTGCTTGCGCCAAAACGGTCGCTGTGGTCGTTCCATCGCCAGCGATATCAGCTGTCTTACTTGCTACTTCTTTGAGCATTTGGGCACCCATGTTTTCGATGGGATCAGACAACTCAATTTCTTTCGCCACGGATACACCGTCTTTTGTGATATGTGGAGCACCAAATTTCTTGTCGATCACCACATTGCGGCCTTTTGGACCGAGAGTTACTTTCACTGCATTTGCCAATGCGTCAACGCCCGCCTTGAGCTTTTCACGCGCACTGGTATCAAAGGTTATTTCTTTAGCCATTTTTTGGATTGATTATTTATTTGAAACGGTATTAGATGATTGCGAATATGTCTGATTCGCGCATGATGAGATATTCTTTGCCTTCAACGGTGATCTCAGTGCCAGCGTATTTGCCATACAACACGGTATCGCCTGATTTTACCGTCATTGGCTCGTCTTTTTTACCAGCGCCAACGGCTACAATAGTGCCGCGTTGTGGTTTTTCTTTTGCGGTATCTGGAATGATGATTCCGCTGGCGGTAGTTGTCTCAGCCGCTGTTGGCTCAACCACCACTCTGTCTGCAATAGGTGTGATGTTCAATGACATTGTATCTAATGTTAAATTGGTTAATTTTTGCTTCGACTTGTCACTATTTGTGCCAATCCCTCAAGATGGCAATCGAAAGGTGAATTTGTCAGTTATGGGCAAAAAAAATGTCAGTGATTGACTTAATCACTGACATTTTGATATTTTTTGGCCTTGTGAATGCCTTATTGGCCTTCCTGTCCTTCGGCTGGTGCCTCAGTAGGAGTTGTTTCTTCAGGAAGTTCGGTTTTGGTGGAATAGAACGAAGAAGAAATCAAGCACAATACAAACAGCCCGATACCAAGATACCAAGTTGCTTTTTCTAAAAAGTCCGCTGTGCGCTGCACGCCACCCACTTGGGCTGCACCTTGAAACCCTACGCCAAGGCCGCCACCTTTTGGGTTTTGGATCAATACTACGATACCAAGTAGCAATGCTACGATTACGATCAATGAAATTACAAGTGTTGCCATATCAAATCTTTTTAATTCGGTCTATGTTTTTTAATTGGGTTGCAAAATAAACACTTTTTTCCGGATGTAGCACCATCAATTTTTTATAAGCCTTTTTTGCGCGGTCTATTTTACCCTGAAAAACAAATAATTGTGCCATGGTTTCGGTCACAAATTCCAGATCATCCTCAAGACTTTCTTTGGCCAAATCTGAAATGCTATAATCGGCGGCTTTACCAGGTGTGATGCGTGGATCCTTTTGAATGAAGCGATCGATTAAGGCCTTTTGATGGTCCTTTTTCTCGGGCACATCCATGCGGCGTGCGCCATGGGCAATCAACCCCTGCGATTCTTCTTTGGATAAATCCTCCAAACGCTCTTCAATCGATGATTTGATGGGCTCTGAGGGGGGTCGAAGCCAATTTTGCACATCCTCCGGCATCACACTCGAAGGCAGATCAGGGGCATTTGTATCAAATGAGATTTCCTTGGCGCGTTGTTGCATCCATAGCGCAAAGGGACTTAAGCTTGCTTCCGATGAGTTCTCCTCAATGCCAGCTTCTTGGCGCTGCTGGCGTACATCCTCGATGATTTCCTGTTCCAATGAACGCTGAATCGCTTCCAAAAGGATGGATTGACTCAACGCAGGGTCGATGGGGTCGATGTTGGCAGGAGCAGTAACCTCCTCAGGTTTGGATTCTTCTGCAATTGATACTTCTGGCGGCATTGGAGCCAACAACGGTGGCTGATCCTCAATGGCCTTGGCAACTGCCAAAGGCTTCTCGTCCATCACCAAATCGGCCATACGGCTCATCTCCAAGGCATCTTTCGCGTCTGCTTCGAGCGATTCTACTATGACTTCATTCTTTTGAATGAGGGGTTCTTCTTCTACCTTTTCGTCCTTTGTAGACGTCTTCGCCTCGGTGAATTCAATCGGTGATTCAGTGTGCGCTGGATTGGCTTTGATCTTCAATAGTTCGAACAATGCGCTGCGGTCGCCCGCATACAAGGCCGCTTGCTGCACTTGGTCGGTTTGACGATAATCTCCATTCTGCAAATAGGCCTTGGTGAGCAAAAGCTGCGCGGTTTGAAAAAATGGATAACGCTGTACCAACTGCTCCAATTCGGAGGCAGACAACACTGGTATTCCTTGCCCAGTGCGCAAATGTTGATGGAAGTCGTTTCTGTTCATTTTTACCAATTACCTACACTCGCATTATAAATCTCTTGAACCAACTGCTCGTTAATTAATTTCCAAAGGTCTTCTTGAACCGTGAAAAGATCTTGATCAGCCTCAAAGTCAGCGAATTTAGAGAAGGTTTTTTCAAAGCTGTAATTCGGTTCGATTTGGTTGGTGTATTTTATTTTCACTTGAATGGTCAAACGATTGAGCGCAGCGGTTTCGGCTCCCCCTTTTACCGTATTCGCGCTGATCTGATAACCGGTAATAGCACCTTCAAATTGCAGTTCACCATCTTGTTCGATCCATTTCAAAGGGCTTTGCGACAACATCACATCCTTGAGCCCTTCTGTTAGTCGCTGCGCATATATGGGCGTAGCCAAAGCTGTTTGTGGCTTCAAATACGCCACACTGAAAGTTTTTGCACCGCTGAATTGTCCGCCTGTGAGCGAGTAAATCCGGCATCCCCCGAGCAGGGCCAATGCGAAAGCGATTAAAGTACAACCTACGAGTTTCATGCTTTGGTAATGCCGTATTCTTTTATTTTGCGGTACAAGGTGCGTTCCGAAATACCAAGCTCTTCTGCAGCAAATTTGCGTTTGTTACGGTGTTTTTTCAGAGCCTTCACAATCAACTCTTTTTCGCTATGGGTGAGCGACAGGGATTCTTCTACGATGGTATGGCCACTAGCGTGCGGATTGGCTCCTGCACCTGGTAATTGTATGACTGCGTTGGTACCGGTATAATGGGTAGGTGTGTGATTGGTAGTGGGGGCACCGGATGGTGTAAACACTTTCCGAAACAACTCCTCATTTTCCTCATTGGTCTCTAGGTGGCCGTTCTGCATCATACTCAGCACCAAAGATTTCAGGTCGTTGAGATCATTTTTCATGTCAAACAAAACCTTGTACAAGATCTCTCTTTCGCTGAAATTCGATGGTGCTCCAGCACCTTGGGTAACCGTCATGCCCTTGTTGCCAAAGTCTTCATGCGGCAAATAATACTGCAAAGTCGATCCTTCGATCACCCGCTCTTGTTCCAAAACACTCATTTGCTCAGTGATGTTCTTGAGCTGGCGCACATTGCCAGGCCAACTGTAATTGGTCAATACAAGGGCTGAATCAGGTGACAACTGCAAGGAAGGCATTTTGTATTTCTCGGCAAAATCGGCTGCAAATTTCCGAAACAACAAAACGACATCCTCACGACGATCCCTCAAAGCAGGCATAAAAATGGGCACCTGATTCAAGCGATAATATAAATCTTCACGGAATTTATTGAGTCGAATGGCATCTGAAAAGTCCACATTCGTAGCTGCAACGACGCGTACGTTGGTTTTCTGCACCTTGCTAGATCCTACTTTGATGTATTCCCCAGTTTCCAAAACGCGGAGCAAACGGACTTGCGTGCCCAAAGGCAACTCTGCAACTTCGTCTAGAAAAATGGTTCCTCCGTTGGCTTCTTCGAAATACCCTTTGCGCGCATCGGTGGCGCCGGTGAATGAACCTTTCTCGTGCCCAAACAATTCGCTATCGATGGTTCCTTCCGGAATGGCGCCACAGTTAACAGCGATATAAGGCCCATGTTTGCGCTGGCTATATTGATGTATGATTTTGGGAATACTTTCTTTGCCGACACCGCTTTCACCATTGATCAGCACCGAGATATTGGTAGGGGCAACTTGCACCGCAATGTCAATGGCACGATTGAGCAGTGGAGAATGTCCCACAATGTCAAAACGTTGTTTTACACTTTGGATTTCCATTAGTTGAGCTTGAATTTGACGGGTAAAGTATATGTGATTCGCACAGCTTTGCCATTTTGGTAGCCCGGTGTAAAGCGTTTGAGTTTCTTGACACAGGACTCGGCAACTTTGGATAAGTTTGGACCGCCATTGACGCCGCGCATAGTTCTTACATTCGTTATACTACCATCTATTTCAACAACGAATTGAACGTATACAGTGCCTTCAATTTTAGCTGCTAGTTCTTCAGCTGGATAAGTTATCTGAGCTGCCACATCAGCCATCATCTGATCTTGACCACCAGGGTACAGTGGCATGACTTCCGCAAAAACCAAAGGTTCATTGCTTTGCTGGTCCTCCATCACAACCATCTCAACGGGGACCGCCACGTCATCATAATCCATATCCATTGAAACGGATTCCACGTCGACCGCGCCGCCATAATAACCCCTAAGATAGCCTCCGCCAGCTCCAGTTCCTTGGCCCTGTCCCATTCCGCTTGTTCCCATCGGCGGATTGCGCTGAAACGGATCCTGCTTTTCTGTGGACAGCGATAACAGCAGAGTCACCTGTTTTTCAAGTTTAATCAACGATTTGAAAGCATCCGTGAGGACCAAGGGTTTGAGACCTTGTGGCGTATTTTCAATGCCGTGAATCTCCACGATATTGCCATTCGAAATCAGTGCATACCAGACCTCTTCTTTTCCGTTGCGATTGCAATCAGTCACATGGAGTGAGGTGATATAGGATCTGCGAGTGGGATCATCTACACCAATTTTTTGATATCCATTATAGCGCGAGTCAAGTAATTTTTGTTCGTCTGCATAATGAATGGAATATTGGATATTTTCCTTGTTGCGGGTGGTGATTCCTTCAAACGGGTGGGTCATGAACTTAGTGTTGTTCGGCACTGGAGGGATCATTTCATACACCACGTCATAAAGATCTATTTTGAATGTGGGCAAAAATACGGGTGCTTTGCAGTTGGCATTGGTGGCGACAATAAAGCGCTTTGAAATTCCTGCAACATACTTTTCTCGAACCTTGCGATGAGTAGGAACAATGCCAAATGCAAACGTGCGCTCGTTGGTCGATGTCGGAACATGCACCACAAATGTTGGATCGATCTTTCCGAAATCATCATAGCCTAAAAAATTCCTTCGAATAGAAACTTTTGACATTCCTTCCTCCATTTGTTTGACCACGGTAGGGTAGAAGGACCACCCTTTAGAGGTGCGCATGGCTGCAATGAAATATGATTTCGTCGCGCTACTCCCTTTGAGATAACAAATGTCATTGGCATGGGGGACCCTTGTCACATTGCTTTCCACTACAATCGGTGTTCCGATTTGTTTCGCGAGTATTTCGCCCAAATAGGCAATAGCTTCTTTGGCAGCTTCAGAGCGAAAAGGGTCATGGATCGCTTCATCGGGGTTGAGAAAATTTGCAAGGGCAGTTTCTTTGGGCAAAGGCAAATTTGCCATCATTTCGAGTTCATTCGCTGCTCGTTGAAAGCTAAAGTCTTTTTTGGAT
Source organism: Flavobacteriales bacterium (assembly GCA_027488055.1). Classification (GTDB taxonomy): domain Bacteria; phylum Bacteroidota; class Bacteroidia; order Flavobacteriales_D; family Sanyastnellaceae; genus CANHSF01. Next base: position 7,870 of record JAIYCK010000036.1, read on the forward strand.
GGAAATAGACACATCAGATCGAATCGAGCAGTATCGGTTAGGATAGATTCGGGACGCATCGAAGACCAGTATGATTCTAAATTTCGGTAATAGAATTTTCCATGTAAAGTATGCAATTGCATGCGCGCTTGCAATTGTGTATATACATTTTTACGAGACACCGCCATACCTCGACTGTAATCATAAGGAAGTCCAGCGGCAGCATCAATTGCGCTGGGTTTGACCAAATGAAGGGTGCTGATTGTTTTGGCTAATTCTTCAGTGACCAGGTTACACAGCGTTGTATCGCCATTGGGCTGGTAATAAAATGTGACAGCATATGTCTTTTCAAAGGACTTGTAGCCTCGCACATAAGTTGGACGATCTTTTATCAAAAACAATTCACTCAGCAAGCCATCTTGTGTTTTTGAAATGAAATCATTGCCGAGATGATTCGAGCTCTGTGTTTTCAGCATCATGCGCTTTCCATACGTGGTCATGTCTTCCCTGGAGTCTGCGGCATGTATCTTCAAATAGATCACCTGAGATGTAGGCTTGAATAGGAGTTCGATGGCCATTGGATTAGCGTAATCCGATGGGTGAGGCACCAAATACGGAACTGCCCATTGATTTGTATCAATGTCGAGCGCATATTGATAGGGAATGAACATGGTGGCCTTTTGGGCCTGCATGCAGAGATTTCCCATTGAAAATATCAGAAGAACAAATAAGCAAAAAGTGCGCATTGGTTTTTGATTTTATGATTATTCTACTACCTCACCGATTAAGGTGACACTTGTACAGTCTATCATTTTTACCATCACATATTGTCCCAATTGATAACGATCTGTTTTCGGGAAAACAACCACTAGATTTTGTGAGTTACGCCCTTGAAAGTGCTCTGCCGATTTTTTACTTGTGCCTTCAATTAATACACGTTGCACGCAGCCCACATATTGTTTGGTGCACTTGGCTGCGTTTTGCATCTGCTGGTCAATGATCTCAGTTAAGCGTCGGCTCTTTGTTTCTTCTGAAATGTCATCTTCATATTTGCGTTCGGCCAAGGTTTTTGGTCGTTCAGAATATTTGAACATATAAGCCATATCGTAACATACCTCAGCCATCAAGCTCATGGTATCTTGATGCTCTTCTTCTGTTTCGCCACAGAATCCAGTTATCACATCAGTGCTAATGGCCGCATCGGGCATGTATCGGCGAATCGCTGCAATGCGATCCAAATACCACTCTCGTGTGTATCCGCGATTCATCCGTTTGAGCACATTGCTGTTGCCGCTTTGAACGGGCAAGTGCACGTATTTGCAAATATTCTCATATTTTGCCATCACGATAAGCACTTCATCGGTCATGTCTTTGGGGTGCGATGTCGAAAATCGCACACGCAAATCTGGATCAACGAGCGCTACTTTTTCCATAAGTTGAGCAAAATTCACCGTGGGTTTGGATGCATCAACAATTTCGCCTTTTGCGGTGATATTCCATTTATAGCTATCCACGTTCTGACCCAATAATGTGACTTCGCGGTATCCTTGTGCAAATAGATCTTTGGCCTCATTGACAATGCTCTCAGGATCTCTGCTGCGCTCGCGTCCGCGAGTAAAAGGGACCACGCAAAATGAACACATATTATCACATCCACGCATGATACTGATGAAAGCGGTAATGCCATTGCTATTCAGTCGAACCGGTGCGATTTCAGCATACGTTTCTTCCCGACTCAATAACACATTGACTGCCTTTTGGCCTTCATCCACACGATTGATCAGATTGGGCAAGTCGCGGTATGCATCAGGACCTACAACCAAGTCAACGAGTTTCTCTTCCACCAACAATTGCTCACGCAAGCGCTCTGCCATGCATCCAAGCACACCAACGAGCATTTCGGGTTTTCTTTTTTTGATGGAACGGAAAAAACGCAGACGATCACGCACACGCTGCTCTGCATTCTCTCGAATTGCGCAAGTGTTCAACAAAATCAAATCTGCTTCTTCGGCATCACGAGTAGTAGTGAAGCCTTCCTTGGTGAGGATACTGGCGACAATTTCGCTGTCTGAAAAATTCATGGCGCAACCATAACTTTCCAAGAGCATTTTGCGGCCAATGCCATTTTGGAGGTCGTTGGACTCCAACATCAAGAATTCACCTTGACGGTTTTCATCGATTGTTTTTTCTTCCACAGTGTATAGCTGTTTTGAAAAGTGGATAATAAAGTGAATTGCGGCTACCTTAATGGCAGAAGAATTCACGTTTTTCACGCTCTGGAGTCCTTCCAACGCTCATTTTGAGGCAGCGCGCAAAGATATAAAATTTATCGGACAAAACTGACAATTTGTCGGCAATTTGGTTTCTTGCAATTTTAGTCGCATACATTTGCCCAAGTTGGAGGCGTTCGGATAAACCAATCGATCGGCCGATGACAGTATTTTTTTTGTATATTAAAGCCTATGAGTAAGAATCTCGTGATCGTGGAGTCGCCGGCCAAAGCCAAGACCATTGAAGGATATTTGGGAAAGGATTTTATCGTAAAAAGTAGCTACGGTCACGTGAGGGATTTGCCCAAAAGTGATGTGGCGATCAACATCGAAAATGGCTTTGAACCCAAGTACGAAGTCTCGCCTGATAAACATGAGGTGATCAATGAGCTAAAAAAACTGGCGGCAAAAGTGGACGATGTGTGGCTCGCAACCGATGAGGACCGCGAGGGAGAAGCCATTTCATGGCACCTTGCGGAGGCTTTGGGCCTGAGTGTGCAGCATACGAAACGCATTGTTTTTCATGAAATTACCAAAAAGGCCATTCAAGCAGCGATCGATAAGCCTCGCCATATCGATGTCGATTTGGTCAACGCTCAGCAAGCGCGACGTGTCTTGGATCGCATCGTCGGTTTTGAATTGTCTCCAGTTTTATGGAAAAAGGTCAAAGGTGGACTCAGCGCAGGCCGTGTGCAAAGCGTAGCAGTGCGAATCATTGTAGAGCGTGAACGCGAAATCGAGAAATTTTTGGCTGCGGCATTCTATAATGTAAGAGGACAGTTCGACTTGGGCTCCGCCATGCTCAAGGCCGACCTCAATCGCAAACTCAAGGACAGTGCGGAGTCACGTGCTTTCTTGGAAACGTGCACGGGTGCTACTTTCAGCATTGCTAGCATCGACACCAAACCAACCAAACGCACGCCCGCTGCGCCATTTACCACTTCAACACTTCAACAGGAGGCCAGTCGGAAGTTAGGCTTCAGTGTGTCGCGAACCATGGTTGTAGCCCAGCGATTGTACGAAAGCGGTAAGATCACTTACATGAGAACAGATAGTGTGAATCTATCTGACTTTGCACTGGAGGCTGCCAAACAAGAAATTACACACTCTTTCGGAGAACGTTATAGCAAAACACGTCAGTATACCAATAAAAACAAAGGCGCACAAGAAGCCCACGAAGCCATTCGTCCAACAGAAATGTCAGTGCATCAAATTGGCGGAGAGCGCGACGAAGAGCGTTTATATGAATTGATATGGAAGCGCACATTGGCCAGTCAGATGGCAGATGCAGAGTTGGAAAAAACCACCGCCAATGTGGCTATAAGCACTTGCAGTGATGTCCTCCAGGCCAAAGGCGAAGTGATCAAATTTGACGGATTTTTGAAGGTCTATATCGAAGGATCAGACGATGATTCCGATGACGAAGGCGGAAGCGGCATGTTACCTCCATTGACGGTGGGTCAGGTATTGCAATTGGTAGACCTTACCGCTACACAGCGCTACACGCAAAAACCCACACGTTATTCCGAAGCAGCGCTCGTAAAAAGACTCGAAGAGCTGGGGATTGGTCGACCTTCCACGTATGCTCCTACGATCTCCACGATCCAACAACGAACATATATAGAGAAAAAGGATAAAGATGGCGTACCGCGCGCTTTTGAGGTGATGACCCTCAAACAAGGGCAAATTTTTACAGAGGCACGCTCTGAAAATACAGGAGCAGAGAAATCCAAGTTGTTTCCTACCGACATTGGGATGGTGGTCAACGATTTCTTAGTGGAGCAATTTCCGCAAATCCTCGACTACCAATTTACGGCGAGCGTTGAACAAGAGTTCGATGAAATTGCCGAAGGCAGATTACAATGGCAGGTGATGATGAAAAAGTTTTATACTCCTTTTCATCAGAATGTGCAAGTTACCTTGGATACGGCTCAGCGCCAAACAGGCGAACGTGAGCTTGGGATCGATCCGGTTTCAGGGAAACCAGTTATTGTGCGCATTGCGCGATTCGGCCCCGTCGTACAAATTGGCGGCAGCGAAGACGAGGAGAAAAAATATGCCAACCTACGCGCAGGTCAGAGCATCACAACCATTGGCCTAGAGGATGCCCTGAAATTGTTTGATTTGCCGCGCCATTTGGGCGAATACAAAGACCAGAAAGTGACCGCGGCCATCGGAAGGTTTGGACCATTCATCAAGTGGGGAACCTTATTTGCGAGCCTCAAAGTGAAAGAGGGTGATGATCCATATACCATCCAATTGGATCGTGCCATCCAATTAGTGGAAGACAAGATTGCTGCTGTAGCGGCCAGTGAATTGCGCATATTCGAGGAGAATCCCGAAATACGCATCCTTAAAGGTCGATTTGGTCCGTATATCAAATCGGGCAAGGAGAATTACAAATTACCCAAGGCCACCGATCCAGCCGTTATCAGTTTTGGAGAGGTGATGAAAATGATCGAAGAGCAAGAGGCAGCAGGCGGAGGTAAAAAAGCAGCTTCAAAAAGAGCAGGAGCTAAAAAAGCCCCTGCAAAGAAAGCGGCATCCAAAAAAGCCCCCGCGAAGAAAAAAAAAAAAAAAAAGGCAGCAGCCAAAAAATCAGCTAAAAAATAATTTTTGATTGAATATCAGTGTGAATCCCAGTCGGGTGGAATGGCATTCCACCTGTCTGGGATTATCTCATTTATTTCTCCCCATTAACTCCTCCTGTTCGACAACTTTATCACCCCGACTTATGGCGCTGTGACTTGGGTCACATCTTTGAAATATGGATATTTCAGTTTTTTTAGTGCCTTCCCCTGTATGGGAAAATCAAGAAGAGGTTAGTCCGAGTCAACTGGGCAAAACAGTTTCTTTTTACACGGGCGATGAAGCCCAACTAGACAACAAACGCATCGCCATTGTGGGTGTGCGCGAAGAACGCAACGCAGTGCAGAATGCGGGAACCATGGCGGGACCAGATGCCATTCGGAAATACCTGTATAAATTATTTGCCTGGGACGAGAACATCGGAGTCATTGATCTTGGCAATATCGAGCCAGGAAATGAGATCAGCGATACTTATTACGCGCTCAATCAGACGTGTCAATTCTTGTTGAAGAAAAATATAATTCCAGTGATCATGGGTGGATCGCAGGATCTCACATATGCCAATTATTTGGCGTATGAGCAAATGGAGCAAACCGTGAATGTGGTCACCATCGACCAGCGTTTGGACTTTGGCGAAAGCAGTGAGGATTTATCCTCATTCGGTTATCTCAATAAGATTGTAATGCATCGTCCCAACTATTTATTTAATTATGGCAATATTGGCCATCAACGTTATTTGGTACAGCCTGATTTGTTGAAATTGGTGGACAACATGTATTTCGATGCGTATCGATTGGGCGACATGCAGCCCGTTCCGCAAAAAGCTGAGCCCATTTTGCGCAATGCCGATATCGTTTCATTTGATATTTCTGCTATTCGCATGAGCGAAGCACCAGGTTCAGGTAATGCGGGTCCCAATGGATTCTATGGTCAAGAGGCAGCTCAATTGTGCCGTTACGCAGGCATGAGCGACAAACTCACCTCATTCGGTATTTACGAATTTAATCCTGCAATGGATCGCGATGGACAAACCGCTCATTTAATTGCTCAGATGATTTGGTGTTTTATAGAGGGCGTCTCGCAGCGCAAGATGGATTATCCCATCGGGGACTATTCGGAATATTATAAATACATCGTTCCGATGACCGAAAGCGATCATGAAATCATATTTTACAAAAGCACCAAAACCGATCGCTGGTGGATGGATGTGCCCTATCCGGCGGGTAAATCCCGTGATTATGAGCGTCACCATTTAGTTCCTTGCACCTATGAGGAATACCAACAAGCCACCAACGAAGAAATGCCCGATCGTTGGTGGAGGACTTATCAAAAGCTAGTTTGATTGTACTTTAAGTTGTTGGTAGTCAATAGTAACATCGTTCATCAATTGCCGTACAAAGCACTAACTATGAGTTATTAACAACGGCTACAAGCGTGTAAGAATCAAAGATTCTGGCGTTCTAATCCACCCGATTGTCGAAAATTTTTTTGTAAATCGTGAAAAGTTGCTACTTTAGCGACTTTCCACACGTGGATTTGAAACCATTTTAACGCTAAAGAGACCAAGAAAATCTACTTATGAAGAAGAGTATTTTGTCAACTGTATTCGCGGCCATCACGACCCTTTTGATCGCGCAGCAAGACATCCAATTGACGCAGTGGCAGTTTGAAAGATTGTCTTTCAATCCCGCGTTGGCTGGTGCTTCTGGCAATTACAATGTATTTTCTATACACCGTGATCAGTGGGATGGTTTTGAAAGAGATCCGAAGACGTATCTATTCAATTTCGATGCACCGATCAAGTTTGCAG
>JAIYCK010000369.1 GCA_027488055.1 Flavobacteriales bacterium
CGCTACGCTATGAATCTTGGTTGTCTCTAGCGCGTCTGACAAATTCAAGGGTGGTAGTATGGTGGGAAGACGCTTGGCCAACATAGTCTTACCAGCGCCTGGGGGACCAATCAGAATGATGTTGTGTCCTCCCGCAGCCGCTATCTCAAAGGCCCGTTTGATGTTTTCTTGTCCCTTCACATCCGCAAAATCCACTGAGTAACTGAGCATGCGATTGTAAAATTCATCGCGCGTATTGACCGTCGTTTTTTCGGGCATCTCATCCCCATTGAAAAAATCCACCACCTGCTTGATGTTCTCTACCCCATAGACATCCAAGTCATTTACAATGGCTGCCTCACGCGCATTCTGTATCGGCACAAACATGCCCTTGAATCCATCTTTGCGCGCCTGTATGGCAATGGGCAAAACCCCGCGAATGGGGCGCAAACCACCATCCAACGATAGCTCTCCCATCAAGATAAATTGCTCCAAACCTTCGCTCTTCACCTGCTCGGTGGCAGCCAACATCCCCATGGCCAAAGGCAGATCATAAGCCGTGCCTTCCTTGCGTATATCCGCCGGAGCCATGTTCACGGTGATGTGCCTGATCGGCAATTGATACTCCATGTTTTGAAGCGCCGCCTTGATGCGCTGTTGCGCTTCTTTTACAGCAGCATCTGGCAGGCCCACAATGGACAACTGTGCGCCTTTGTCTACGTTTACCTCAATGGTAATCGTGGCGGCATTCACTCCGAATACCGCACTTCCGTACGTTTTAACAAGCATGAATAAAAGAGTTAGTGAGAAGGAATGAAGGTTTTACGAAACGTTTTTTTCGATGTAATCTATCAGTGAATGTATAATTTTTATATGAATTTCTTGGATGCGATCGGCATACTCAAACCATGGAACCCGCACTTCCACGTCGCACAATTCAGCCATTTGTCCGCCATCCTTGCCCGTGAGACCTACAACCACCATACCCTTGGCTCGCGCCGCTTTTGCCGCCTCAATCACATTCTTGGATTGACCGCTGGTGCTGATGCCCAACAATACATCTCCAGGTTGACCTACAGCTTCCACATACCGCGAAAACACAAAGTCAAAACCATAATCATTGCCCACGCAACTGATATGGGATGGATCTGAAATACTAAGCGCAGCCAAAGCCTTGCGATTATTACGATAGCGGCCCGACAGTTCTTCCGCAAAGTGCATTGCATCACACATGCTGCCGCCGTTTCCACAACTGATGACTTTGCCGCCGGCTTGGATGGCAGCCGCCATGCATTTGCCCGCCTCTTCAACCTGTGTCAAAAAACCTTCGTCCGATAAGACCTGGGTCAACAATCGGTGTGCCTCTTCAAAGTGATTTTTTATTGCCATATCCATGCACGAATTTATTTCATCCTGATTGGAAATGCGCTCAATGCTGACAAAATGATAATAAATACGCTTTTGCTAGCTCAACGAGATCGTCGCACTTTGCTCCGAAATTACCTGAAATGTCCTAACTTGCATCGCTCGAAACACCCGCCACATATGAAATCAATCATCTATTTCTGCACGCTCCTTGTATCTACACTTTGGCTCGTTCCTTCCAGCTTCGCCCAATGTTCAGATTGCGTATCCGATTTGAACTGCATCGGCGTAGATGGCTTTCCTGCAATATGCCCTGCAGTGGCTGACACAGCCTATACCAATGCATATTATGAAGAGTTCTTGACTTTTTATATCCCCACGCAAGTCACCGATCCAGGCAGCGGTCTCGACGCTACCCTCCTCAGTGTGGAAGTGGTTTCAGTCTCTGGTTTACCTTTTGGCTTGGAGTTTACTTTGAGCGATGCCGATGGCATTTTTTATCCATCGCAAGGCGAAAACTACGGCTGCGCCACCATTTGTGGAACACCTCTGATCCAAGGGGTATACGACGTGCAAATCGCAGTGGACATTGTCGCAGAAGCCTTTGGTTTTGAGTTGACACAAAGCGAATCCTTTCTATATACCATTGTGGTGGAACCGGGTGAAGGCGGCACAGGAAGTTTCAGCTACGATGGCACCGCTGGATGTGGCTCGTTGAATGTCTCCTACGAAGCCATCCTCGCAGCTCCTCTGCCCTCTGTGACGACCTATTTGTGGGATTTTGGCAATCAACAAACTTCCACCGAAAGCGCTCCCGCCAGTATTTTGTACGACACGCCAGGCACCTACCAATGTCAACTTACAACCACCATTTCGGATTACAAACTCAACGCAATTGTTGCCTCGGCACTCAGCGACAATTGGAGTGGCGACATCGATGATGTGTTTAGTGTTTCTGATACCTATTTCACCCTCACCGATGGAGGAGGAAATACCGTTTTCAGCTCCGATGTACTAGACAACAATAACACACCAGCTTGGCAAAATCTCAACATATTGCTCAGCAATCCACCCTACACAGTCACCTTCTATGACGAGGACGACATCAGTGCAGATGACAATTTGGGTAATGTCGGGATTGTCCTTCAGCCGGGCTCGATTGATTTCGATATCACATCAGGCACAGCTGGGCAAATGACCATCTTATTGGAAGAAACGACCTCCGTCACCGACAGTGTAGAAATCACGGTGTTCGAAGCGCCCGTGGCTGTTTTCGACATCACCGCCACCGAACTGATCTTCAATGATCCCAATTTAAGCACGTTTCAATGGTATCTGAATGATGCGCCTTTGAGCAACGAAACAGCATCCCAAATTACACTAGGGGATGGTGGCGAGTACCAATGCCTCGTGACCAACATATATGGATGCGCTGCATTCAGCAACTCCTATCTCTATTGTCCCGACGTTACACCCACATACGATGCGCTTGCCGAAGAAGTATTTGTAGAGCAAGGCTTCTCCTCCTACCAGTGGTTCTACAACGGTGCTTCTGTAGATGGCGCCAACAACTATTATTACAGCGCTGTGGCTCAAGGCAATTACAGTGTGCTCATCACCACTCCATACGGTTGCACCACGTTGAGTGAGGTAGTGACTGTCACATTGGATGTGCAAGAAAACAACGCACCGCAGCCCGCACTCATGAGCAATCCAGTGACCGACCAAGCAGTAATCCAACATGTGAAACCAGGGGCCCGTTGCAAAGTATTGGACGCGCAAGGCCGACTCATTGCGTCTTTCGTTGCAACTTCGAATCAAATAACCTTGGACACACGCGATTTTCCGGCAGGCATCTACCATATCCAAATTCAACATCAGCAGCAAAATATTCCCCTCAAATTAATCAAGCAGTGAGCACCAAAACACACGTTGTAGATGGTACCACGTACCTAAGCAAAAACGAAATGCTGGATGTTATTGGTCAATTGACCAAACAAAAAACACCTCTGCTCGGCATCGAAATAGTAGCCATCGAAGAAGGCCGAGTGGAGACCGACGTCAACAAAACACTGTGGTTCAAAACACAGCGCGGCGTATACAAATCTGCGCGCCTTTTCGCCATGCGTCAAATGATCGGAAAGTGGAACTGGGGCGAAATCAAATATTGATGGTTGTTAAAAGTTCTCAATCCAATGGCGTGGAAGAGCATTTCACCTAAATTTGAGACAACATATTGCAACAACTTGCGTAACCATACACAGACGTTTTTGCTTCTCTCATACCATTGAATAACACATCGCATAGCGCTTATCAAAACCTCCTGAATCGCCTCGACGAGTTCATCAGGAAGTACTACAAAAACCAAATGATCCGTGGTGCCATTTACACCTTGGGTATTGTTGTGGGAGCCTATCTGCTGGTGGTTCTGACCGAATACTTCGGACGTTTCAATATTGCCATGCGCACCGTCCTCTTTTATGGCTTTTTGCTTTCGGTCCTTTTTGTATTGATCCGTTTCATTTGCATCCCATTGGCCCATCTCTTCCGCATTGGCAAGACACTGGGTCATGCCGAAGCAGCGCAGATCTTGGGTACGCATTTTCCCAATGTACAAGACAAAATTCTGAACACGCTTCAGCTTCAATCACAACAAATCGATGCCGACAACTCACTATTAGAGGCATCTATCCAACAAAAAATCGCTGAACTTCGACCCATCCCTTTTTCGAGTGCGGTCGATTTCAAAGAAAACAAAAAATACCTCAAATGGGCTTTGCCACCTGTGGGCCTTTTCATGGTGTTGCTGTTTC
>JAIYCK010000301.1 GCA_027488055.1 Flavobacteriales bacterium
CTATTAATATGATTGATGATGCTATGCGACGTACCCGCGCTAGTAACATTAAAACAATGGTCGATGCTCTGACCCTGACAAATGGTATCAAGGATATAATTATTGCTGGGTGAGAAGGTGAGCTGCGCCTGACCGTGATAAGAAACTAAGGCAGCAGTGGTGAGCAACATTAAAATGCGAAGGCTAGCAATCATTGTAGGGTACAATTAATGATCAAAAAATGGCGTGCTTGAAAAGCATAGAACGAACATTTTCATGCCTTTACTCAACTTTCCCAAGCAATAGCAAACTTGGCTCAACTATTCTTGACAATTGTTGTGAGGTGTTTAAGATTTCAACACCTCATCGTGTACTCTCTAGGTATTAATTTAGCGATGACCTTCGCGCAAAGCATCCCGAATTTCTTGCATGAATGCAGAAGGGAAGACGAACTCACTTACCTCTTTGTTTTCGCTGGTAAGGATGGTGCTGCGATCGCCTCTCCACCACAATTTACCCTCATAAATGAAGTTGATATGGTCACCAATTTCCATTACACTGGGCATATCATGGCTCACAACCACCGTAGTAATATTATACTCCTTGGTTATCTCCTTAATTAAATTATCTATTAAAATCGCCGTTTGTGGATCGAGTCCACTATTGGGCTCATCGCAAAACAAGTACTTTGGATTCATGGCGATTGCTCGCGCAATTCCTGTTCTCTTCTGCATACCACCGCTGATTTCGCTTGGAAAAAGTTTATTCTTACCTGCCAAATTCACACGTTCAAGGCATTCATCGACCCGCTTTTGTCGCTCCACTTTGCTCAAATTACTGAACATGCGCAATGGGTACATGACATTTTCTTCTACTGACATACTATCAAATAGAGCAGCGCCTTGGAAAAGCATGCCCATTTCTTGGCGTATCAAACGCCTATCCCACTTGTTTAGTTTTGTAAAATTGCGACCATCGAAAAAGATTTCGCCTTGGTCGACCTCATTGAGACCCACGATGCATTTGGTTAGCACCGATTTACCCGATCCGCTGCGACCAATGATAAAATTGACAGTGCCTGGCCACAATTCAGTGGTAATATCCTTCAACACTTGATTGCCATCGAAACTTTTAGATATGTTTTTGACCTCAATCACAGGAGCAACAATTGTGTGATAATATAATTAGATAGCAAAATCAACACCATCGAATACACCACTGCTTTGGTGCTACTTTGTCCCACCTCCCTGGCACCACCTTTGGTATAATATCCATGGTACGCGCTAATGCTTGTGATGATAAAAGCGAAAACCAAGGTTTTGATGAGCGTATAACTCACCTGATATGGCTCAAAATAATACTGCACGCCATAGGTATAGTCGGTGAGCGATACCACGCCTTGGCTTGTGCCCACGATGGCGCCTGCCACTATCCCCAAAAACATGGATCCCACTACCATAAACGGAAAAATGAAAATGGCCGCGATGATTTTGGGCAGGATAAGGACACTGGCTGAGTTAACTCCCATTACATCCATGGCATCGATTTGCTCAGTGATGCGCATGGTGCCAATTTCGGAAGAGATATTGCCACCTACTTTCCCTGACAAGATGAGGCATACGATGGTACTAGAAAACTCCAAAATCATGGTTTGGCGTGTAGTAAATCCGATCGTCCATTTTGGAATCCAACCACTGTCGATATTGGCCGCCGTTTGGATGGTGACTACCGCACCCATGAAAAAGGACAGCAACGCGACAATGCCCAGGGACTGCAAGCCAATCTTGTCCAACTCATCTACAATCAAGCGGCGATACTCGCGCGCGCGCGCAGGCCTCGTAAACACTTGTCCGAGTAAGATACTGTATCTTCCGATATGACTGAACAATTTTGCCATTGTTACAAACTTAGACTGCTTTGAACCGATAACTCCATGGAGAATAAAATGTTGTTGGCATTGCAACGTTGATTTTGTGGAACCGCATTCGATTGGTTATTTTCCTTTTCGGCGCTCTACAAAATGACGCACATATTCACGTCCAAAAGGTACCAAATAAGAAGAAACAAGGCCGAAACCCAGAAACAAACGACTCGCCCAACTGCCGGGTGCAGGCCAACCCAGTAGTCCAAACAACGCAAACTTGAGCAAGTAAATGGATCCAGACAACAACAATAAAAAAGCTGCAAGTTCCCACTTCCACTGGCCTTCAGACGCATCTACCATGTAGCGCAGCACCTTGAATGAAAAAAAATACCAGCCAGTCAGAGCCAAAAGCAAAAAAAATAGATGGATGATCGTTTCCACAGTAGCTTTCCGACAAAGTTATTTTTATCTTTATCTTCGCCAAAGATCATACATTAAAGTCCATTCATGAAGTCCCTTTTGCGAAATATCGTTTTCATTTTGATACTAGCCTTTGCCTTTTCGGCCACTGGTTGTGCATCAAACAAAAATGGCCATGGCAAAAAACCAAAATGCCGCACATGTCCGAAATGGGAAGATAAGATTGAATTGAATGCAGAAGAGCACGAATTTAGAGACCGCCCTTAAGCCGTTTTTGCCTGAAGGATCGGTGGATTTGGTATGTGAAAAACTCCGCGCGTATCCACACCATTTGGTGATCACGCC
>JAIYCK010000142.1 GCA_027488055.1 Flavobacteriales bacterium
GAATAGAGGAACGACAGAAAATCAAACTTTGGAGCGAAGCAATCAAGCGCCGCGCAGAATTGGTGAACTTCACAAAAAACTTGTTTGATGAGCTCAAAACCGAGGAACGTAAGAAAGCGGATATGCTGGCCAGTGCGTATCAAATCATTTCGGATCCCACCTATGAGAGTGATCTGACCTTCATCACGCAATACCTATGGACCAATACGACTATTCCCGTTCTTTTTTGTGACGATGCCAACACCGTGTTGGACTTTGTGAATTTGCCAGCTGATAAAGGGCGGAATAGGCCCTACACCGACTCATTGTTTGCGGCTATTCGAGCGAAGGGAAACGAACCGATTGCGCTACCAGAAATCAATCAGAAAATTTACTACGACGACAGTCGACTGTTTACTCAATTGCAAAGTACGATGGACGATTTGATCCATTCTTTCATTTCGGAAACAGTGATCAACGCAGCCTCTGTTCCGGTATTGGTGGTGGATAGTACACTTTCGATGGTATATCAGCGCGGCAGTATTGACAGTGTCGATATCTCAACGCCTTCCCTGCTGCGCGCTCGTCTAGAGCAGATGTCCAAAGAAAATGCACCGATTGAATTGACCTTGGCGGGACAACAAAAGCAATTTATTTATTTTGAGGATTCGGCTACATTGAAGCAATTGAGAATGTTTCCCATTGTTCAACTCATATTGGTTGGTGTGTTCTTGTTTGTCGCCTATCTCATATTTTCCACTTTTAGAAAGGCTGAACAAAATCAAGTGTGGGTGGGAATGGCCAAGGAAACAGCTCATCAGTTGGGTACACCGCTCAGTTCATTGATGGCCTGGAGCGCTTATTTGGAGACCGAAGGAGTGAATGCAAGTATTCTGTTGGAATTGAACAAAGACATTGATCGCCTGAGCACGATCACGGATCGATTCTCGAAAATTGGTTCTGTGCCTGAACTCTTGCCTTGTAACATAGAAGATGTGATGCGCGGTGCCTTCGATTACTTGCGGCCACGTTTGTCCAATAAAGTAAGTTTGGAAATACGCATTGAAACCGCCAACAAAGAAGTGTATTTGAATCAGCCCCTGTTTGGGTGGGTATTGGAGAATCTACTTAAAAATGCGGTGGACGCAATGGATGCAGAAGGCGCCATCGTCGGTCGCGTGTCTTCGGCTCAAGGTTGGTTGCAAATCGACATCAGTGACACAGGTAAAGGCATTCCAAAAAATAATTGGAAGACGGTCTTTCAACCGGGGTTTACAACCAAAAAAAGGGGATGGGGACTCGGTTTATCTTTGGTGAAAAGAATCATCGATGAGTACCACGGCGGAAAAATATATGTAAGCCAAAGTGAGCCCGGGGAGGGCACGACCTTCAGGATCGAATTGCGACAAGGATAAGAAGTGAAGGTTATTTTCCTTCGGTTTTGTCCAATGCGTCGCCGCCTTCACCTTTGCTGGCGTCTTTGAACTCTTTCACTCCACGGCCTAGACCACGCATCATTTCGGGGATTTTCTTACCACCGAAAAACAACAATACCACAGCTAGAATGAGGATGATTTCTGTTGTGCCGAATTTTCCGAACATTTGCTTTTGCTATTAAGAATATGAGTGTACAAAGGTATGATAATTTATGGAGCGCAAAATCAAGAAACCAATATGGCCGAAATTTTTTCCGCGAGATAACTTTTTTGGCCAATATGCGACGCCTTTCAACTACCAGCGCCACTCAAGGTTGTCAATCAATCGCACATCACCGGCATATACAGCAATGAGCGCTACAGCAGCGCGTCCGGGTGTTTTTTTCTCTATTGGCTCGAAGGTTTGCGCATCCACAATGGTTAGATACTCCAGTCTCCATCCTTGCTGATCCTCGAATTGCTGACGGCCCCAGGCTTCCATTGCTTCGATGGACTCATGCTTTATTTGTTCCGCTATGTGACTCAAGGTGCGGTAAATATGTTGCGCCTCGGAGCGCTGTGTCTCCGACAGTCGCATGTTGCGCGAGCTTAAAGCCAAGCCACCCTCTTCTCGCACTGTTTCGCAAGAAATGATTTGGACAGGGAGCTGCTCGTGGGCTACCAACGCCTTGATGACCGCGAGCTGCTGATAATCTTTTTTGCCAAAAAAGGCGCAATCGGGATGCACGGCATTAAAGAGTTTTTCTACCACCGTGCACACTCCATTGAAATGTCCTGGACGGTAGTAACCCTCCAAAGTACTGGTTAAGGGCCCAAAATCCCATGATTTCGTATGCATGGTGGGGTACATTTCATCGATGGCCGGTACAAAAACGAGGTCGGCCAGATCGTGTATCAATGCCAGGTCTGCTTCGATGGTTTTGGGGTATTTAAGCAGATCATTGGGATTATTGAATTGAGTGGGATTGACAAAAATGGAGACCACCACCAGGTCCGTTTGCAGGCTGGCTTGTCGAACTAAATCAACATGTCCGGGGTGCAGTGCACCCATGGTGGGCACAAATCCGACCTTCTTACCCATTGATTTGGCTCTTTCAATGTGATGCGACAGATCGTTAATCGTCTCAATTACAATCATTCAGTGGTTTTTTAGCGATTTTTGCAAAAGACAAAGCTAAAAGTTTGGAATTATCCACAAAGTTTTTTAATTACCTTTGTATTCCGAAAGTTGAATTTCGGTAATTTCTTCCAACGTGTATGAGCAATAAAAAACGAATTCTATACGTATCTCAGGAGATCCTCCCATTCTCACCCGAAAGCTCTATTTCTAACAGTTGTCGTTATTTGGCGCAATCCGTTCATGACAAAGGTAAAGAAACGCGCATTTTCATGCCCCGCTATGGCAAAATCAACGAGCGCAGACATCAGCTTCATGAGGTAATACGATTGTCGGGAATGAATCTCATTGTCAACGATACAGATCATCCCTTGATTATCAAAGTAGCAAGTGTACCACAAATACGTTTGCAGGTGTATTTTATTGATAACGAGGAGTTTTTCCATCGCAAGGCGTTTTTCAATCAGGAGGACTCACGTCCCTTTGGTGACAACGATGAGCGCATGATTTTCTTTACCAAAGGGGTATTGGAAACTGTGAAAAAATTGGGTTGGGTGCCAGACATTATCCATTGCCATGGATGGTTTGCTTCCTTGATGCCTTTGTACGTGAAGAAATTGTACTCACGCGATCCACACTTTGCCGATAGCAAAATCGTGACATCGCTTTACGAAGATGCATTTACTGAGCCGCTTGATCCAAAATTGATGGAGAAAGTAACTTATGATAGTTTCAGTGCGTCTGATATTTCACAAATTGAACAACCCACCCATCGCAACCTATTGAAGTTGGCTCTTCAATATTCGGATGCTGCAATGATTGGCGAATCCACCGTAGATCCAGATCTCGTGAGTTATTGCCATGAAAATGATATTCCGGTGTTTAGTCAGCACAGTGAGCCGGATTATTTGAATAGCGCAGATGATTTTTATGAGCAGGTTTTGTTGGGAAAAGGGGAGCTCGTTGATTAATTAATATGAATAAAGAATTCTTATCAAATAATAGCCTCAAGCGATTGGGGCTTTTTTCCTTTTTAATATGTACGCTCGCCATCTGCTCCTGTACCAAAGAAGTTGAGGGACTGGGAGGCGACTTGGTTCCTGCCAGCGATTTGGTCCGTGCAGTGGAATCAGACACCTTTGCTTTGACCGCTAAATTGGTGTGGGTAGATTCGGTCCGCACGGATCGGGCAGGTGCATCGGGCGCTGTGTTGATTGGTAGTTTTGAAGATGAGCTCTTCGGACGCACAAGTTGTGCCGCCAATTTGCAGATGGATCGTATCGCGAGTTCAGATGTGATTCCCGCCGATTGGTCCGTATTGAGAGTAGAATTGGATTTAGCGGTATTCAGCGGCAGCTATGCGTATGGTGATGAACGCAAGATGCAATATCGAGTGGAACAGCTCGGGGAACGCATGGACATCGATTCGGCTTATTATTCATTCTCTGAGGTAGCACATGATCAAACAAACTTGATGGTGAGTGAGTCGCCACAGTCCTCCAGCGAAGTCATAGAGGAAGAAGATGCCAGCAAGAATATTCTTCGTTTGAAACTGGATCCGAGCCTTGGGAGTTATCTGCTGACGGCAGGTACCGAATTGGTAAACGACAAAGATGCATTTCGCGATTATTTCAAGGGATTGCGTATCAGTACAAGCACAACTGCTGGCAAGGTAGCGCGATATGATTTGGGCAATAGCCAAACTCGTTTGCGTGTTTATTACAGCACACCGTTTGATCCAGATGTACAAAATGGCCGAAGGGTAGAGCGCTACATCGATTTTGGTGTGAGCAGATCTGCGGGCACATTGGGGCATACAGAATTTTTTACGGAAGTGAGCCGTTCGCTCGTGGGGACACCTTTATCAGGAATTGCTCCCAACAATCCATTGGACGCCAGTCAGCGTATTTTGATGCAGAATGGTCATATTGCTTGTGAGATTGATTATTCTTCTTTCACTTCCTTCATAGCTGCTCACCCTTTGTTGATTCACAATGTCGATTTGGTGGTGCCAGTGCTTGATGTCGATAATAAAGAACGTCGCAGACCATTTTATATGATAGCGCTGAAGGAATTAGAGAACGTTCGCAGCTTTTATAGCGCTGAACCCGCTTTCTTTCAAGTCGTGAATGCCTATGCCTTCAATAAAAGTGCTGAATCGTATCGCTTGGATGTCACTGATTTGGTCAGAAACAACCAAGAGGATGCAAGCTTGGAGTCAACCTTTTATTTGCTCTCAAGCAATGCCGTCATGGCTGCCAGCCGCATCGAAATTGCAGGCCCTCAATACGACGTGACGAATCCTTCCAAAAATCTACGATTGGTCATTACTTATTCTGAGAGAATTGAAAATGGATAGATTGCTCTTTTTATTCCAAAAGAGAGCATTTTTTCGTTTTATTTTGTGCCAATAAACTTATCTAATTCGTTGTAATACTATGTGTGGAATTGTCGGATATATCGGGTCTAAAGAAGCATACCCCATTTTGATCAAAGGATTGCAGCGATTGGAATACCGCGGGTATGACAGTGCGGGTGTTGCCATGCTGCACGAAGGCAGTTTTAACTTGTTCAAGTGCAAAGGAAAGGTTGCTAATTTGGAGTCTTTAGTGGCCCAGCATAATTCCGTTGGTGACATGGGCATTGGCCATACGCGATGGGCTACACACGGTGCACCAAACGATGTGAATGCGCACCCACATGCCAGTGGGGATGGCAACTTGGTTCTGATTCACAACGGAATTATCGAAAACTATTCCACCCTTAAGGAGGCTTTGCAGACCCAGGGTCATCAATTTTTAAGCGATACAGATACGGAAGTGCTGGTGCATTTCATAGAAGACGTCCACTCAAAGACAGGTTTGTCCTTGTTTGAAGCTGTTCGATTGGCCTTGGCGGAAGTGGTTGGAGCATATGCCATCGTATTGATAGACAAGCGCAATCCAAATCAGCTGATTTGTGCCAAGAAAAGCAGCCCATTGGTGATCGGCGTGGGTGATCATGGTGAGTTTTTTATTCCCTCGGATGCGACGCCCATTGTGGAATACACCAAAAATGTGGTATACCTGAACGATGAGGAAGTGGCGTTGTTGGATCGCAATGAAGGTCTGAAGATCGTCACAATCCAAAATCAAATCAAGGTACCTTATATACAAGCATTGGAAATGAAACTAGAGGCCATCGAGAAAGGTGGGTATGATAGTTTCATGTTGAAGGAAATACATGAGCAGCCGCGCAGTATTCATGATAGTATACGTGGACGTTTGAATTTATCGCTTGGTGCCGTGCGCATGAGCGGCATTGACGAACATTCAGAAAAATGGACACAAGCTACTCGTATTCTAATTGTTGCCTGCGGCACCAGTTGGCATGCCGGCCTGGTGGCCGAGTATCTTTTTGAGGAGTTCGCGCGCATCCCTGTTGAGGTAGAATACGCCAGTGAATTCCGTTACCGTGATCCGATCATTCTGCCAACCGACGTGGTGATAGCGATTTCACAATCGGGAGAAACAGCAGATACACTTGCTGCAATCGAGCTTGCCAAGGAAAGAGGGGCTTTTATCTTCGGAGTTTGCAATGTGGTTGGGTCAACGATTTCAAGGGCCACGCATAGCGGAGCTTATACTCATGCAGGACCAGAAATAGGTGTTGCATCTACCAAAGCCTTTACAGCTCAGGTTTCCGTTTTGTATTTGATGGCATTGGCCGTTGCAGAGAAACGAGGCACCATTGCACAAGATCGCCTTCATCGCCTGATGGCAGAACTCAATAGCGTGCCAGATAAAATTGAAGAGGTGTTGCAGACAAACGATCAAGTAAAAATGATCGCAGAGATTTATAAAGATTCGCGCAACGCTCTTTATTTGGGCAGAGGTTATAGCTTCCCCGTAGCCTTGGAGGGCGCCTTGAAACTCAAGGAAATTTCATATATCCATGCCGAGGGTTACCCTGCGGCCGAAATGAAGCACGGCCCTATTGCGCTGATCGATGAGGAAATGCCAGTGATCGTGATCGCGACACAGGGTTCGTCGTATGAGAAGGTAGTGAGCAATATCCAAGAGGTGAAAGCGCGAAAAGGAAAGATCATTGCCATTGTCAATATCGGCGATAAGATGGTAAGGGAATTGGCCGACTACACCATAGAAATTCCAAAAACAGACGATAGTTTGGTACCGATTGTTTCGGTGGTGCCATTGCAATTGTTGTCTTATCACATCGCTGTAATGCGCGGTTGCAATGTGGATCAGCCAAGAAATTTGGCCAAAAGTGTCACCGTGGAATGATTTTTCTCATTTTTTGCTCTTCAGGAGCCATTATAATGCGCTGAATAATAGGCTATTAACATATTCGTTGTGAAAAAGAGGTGATTACCCCTTTTTTCTTTTCTAATTATTCGCCATCATTGCAGACTATAATCCAAATAAACTCAACATTATGAAAAAAGTAATTTTGTCAATGGCTGTAGCGTTGGCTTGCGTTACAGGTGCGAATGCACAGAAACAAGCTGGTGGTGAAAAGAACCTTGAAGTTCAATTCGCTCCCCTTAGCGGTAGCCCAGTATCTATCTCTGGTATCCGTCTTCGTATTTTCAACAGCGAGTCTAGCGCTATCCGTCTAGGTCTTTTCTTGGGTGGTTCAAACTCTGAGGTGATTACACAAGAAACAGATACTGAAATCGATGCATTGGAATTGATCGACGTAGACAAGACATTTGACTTCTCTATCCGTCCAGGTTATGAAATGCACTTTGCTGGTACAGATCGTTTGTCACCATATGTGGGTGCTGAGTTGTTGATCGGTATGTCGAACAGCACGTCTGAAGTTCAATCACAGTATTTGGATGACAACGATGCAGATCAAGTGATGACTACCATTACTAAAAGCGGTACTTCTACTTTCGGTCTTAATGTAGTTGCTGGTGCTGATTTCTATTTCAGCGATGCAATCTATCTTGGTGCTGAACTAGGTTTCGGTTTTGCTTCTGTAAAAGACAAAGAAGTAGAGACAACGTATGAAAATCCAGCAGATGGTTTCAAAGATTCTACTACAACTCTAGACAACACGAAGAGTTCAAGCTGGGGTCCAAACTACCAAGGTACTATCCGCTTGGGTTGGTTGTTTAACTAATTAAATAATTAAACCATGAAAAAATCAATTATTCGTGCGATGGCTGCAGGTGCTTTGGCATTTGGTGCAATCGTTTTCACGGGCTGTCAGAAAGAAGAGATTACGAACACAGGTTCGAATCCTTTGACAGGCTCAAAGAAAGTAGAGTTAACTGAAGCGCAAATGCGCAAGGTTCGCGAGATTTCTGCACAGATTCCGATGGTTCGTCTTTATGATGAAGTACACGGTCGCTACATGGATATCAATATCACTGAGCGTTGGAACAGAGATTGGACCTTTGCAAATCCATACGAAGGCGCAGAGTATTCTGAGTCTGGCTCTTGGGTAAGTGCTGATGGTACTGAGATGGTGGTTTTCAGCGTAAACGGAACGACTAGCGGCGCAGGCGGCGGTGGTACTGTGGTTGTTGGCAACACCACTTTGAATATTGATTATGCATTCTGCTTCAACGTGGATGTGCAAGCTGTAGGTCTTGACTTGTTCGACTTCGGTGGCACATTTGATGGTGTTTCAGGTGTAATTGGTATTGCAGGTGATTTTGAAGCTTTGGCAAACGACGAACTTGGCGAAGATGCAGATTTCGAAGAATTCTTCGATGGTTTTGCAGCTTACATCGTGTACGACAGTCAAGCGAATGGCACCTATGAAGTATTGGATTGGTTCGAAGACCTTGAAGGCGGCACAGACGATCTTGAAGGTAACGCATTCTCTTACGTGTTGGATTGGACAAACTTTGGTTTGTACTTCTCTAGCGCCGGAACAATTACGGCAAGCGGTGCTTCTTTGAACTTTGAAGGTGAGTATCTATCGCTTTTGGACTTCGATCTTACAATCGACGAAGAAGGCGAAGAAGAAATGGACGCTGAGTTCGTAGACGGATTTGGTCAAATGGGATGTAATTAATCCTTCCATTTATATAATCTTGAAACCCTCCAAGCAATTGGGGGGTTTCTTTTTTTAGGTAGTTTTGATTGTGTTCTTGTTCACCTATGGAATGTTCAGAAAATAAGGAGAATGTCGCTTGAAATGGAGAAGCCCGTTTAACTTTACGGATTCTGAACAATTCATATTAATATGAGAATAATAGTCCCAATGGCAGGTATGGGAAAACGCCTGCGCCCACATACGCTTACTACTGCAAAGCCACTGTTGCCGATCGCTGGACAACCGATTGTGCAAAGGTTGGTGCAAGATATCGTCCAGGTAAGTAACCAAAAAGTGGAAGAGATCGCCTACGTAGTCGGTCGGTTCGGGCAGGAAGTAGAAGATCATTTGATTCGTGTTGCAGAATCATTGGGAGCCAAAGGCACAATTCATTATCAAGATGAGCCATTGGGCACGGCACACGCCATACTGTGCGCCAAAAGCGCCTTGGAAGGGCCAGTGACGGTAGCTTTCGCCGATACATTGTTCAATGCCGATTTTCAATTGGATCAATCGCATGATGGCGTGTTGTGGGTTCAAAAAATAGAAGACCCACGTCAATTTGGTGTGGTGGTGTTAGACGAAAACGGCATCATTACGGAATTCCAGGAGAAGCCCACCACCTTCGTTTCCGATCTTGCCATGATAGGCATTTATTATTTCAAAGACGGAGCTTGGTTGCGCGACGAATTGCAGTATTTGATTGATCATGGGATCATGAATAGCAACGAATACCAATTGCCAGACGCATTGAGAAATATGGTGAAGAAAGGCGCCAAATTCACGCCTGGCACAGTGAAGGATTGGATGGATTGTGGCAACAAAGAGGCCATGGTCGAAACCAATACGGCTTACCTTGGTTATCACGCTACGTCAGACTGGGTCAGCAAAGAGGCCACCATTGAGCATAGTCTTGTCATTGAACCATGTTTTATTGAAAAAGGGGCCATTTTGCGTCATTCGATTGTAGGCCCGGGTGTTTCTGTCGGAAGTGGGGCATTGATCGAAAATAGCCGCGTGAGTGAAAGTATAATACAGTCCAATGCCGTGGTGAAAGACATGCGACTGCACAAGGCAATGATTGGAAAATCAGCGGAAGTAGTGGGTGTGGCAAAGGATTTGAGTGTGGGAGATTTTAGTAAATTAAAACTGTAATTTTTGCAATTCAGCAAAACTCATATCGTTTCAAGAAGATACGCATGCATGGCGGCATTGATTTGTTGTGTGGCTGTGATGGCTTGCAAAACATCCAAGTCCAAGCCGAGTGTTTCGTCCAAGTCGGGCGAGGTGGATCCAGGTGATATGAAACCTCAGGTGGATACCAGGTTTCAAGAAAAGTTCTTTGAAGCGCTTCTTTTCAAGGCCAATGGCGAGCCACTCAAGGCATACAATGCGTTTGAAGAATGCCTGAAATTTGAACCCAAAAACAGTGCGGTGCATTTTGAACTTGGTCGGTTGGATCTGGACTTTAAGAAAGACATAGAATCGGCACAACAGCATGCCAAAATCGCTGTCGCGGGTGATAAAACCAATCCATGGTATCACTTGCTGATGGGCAAGGTGCACTTGGGCAAAGGCGACTATCAAGCTGCTTCTAAATCATTTGCGTTGGTGTCCAAACTGAATCCACTGGATGTGAATGTGCTGTATGAGCAGGCGGAAGCACAAATCAATGCACGTATGTTTACGGAGGCCATCCAGACATACAATCAAATTGAATTGAAAACGGGTGTGTATGAGGAGCTCACGATGCGCAAGCACAAGCTCTATGTGGATCTGGAGAAGTGGGATCAAGCAGGCAAGGAGCTCCAAAGGTTGGCGGATCAGTTTCCCGATGTGCCGCAATATTGGTCTATGGTGGCGCAATTCTATCAACGTCTTGGAAAAAACCAAGAGGCTGCTATAGCGATGCAAAAAATGTTGTACGCGGATCCCAACAATGGTCAAGCGCACTTTCAAATGTCAGAGTACTATGCGAGTATCGGTGAGGAAACAAAATCCTACGAAGAACTCAAAATAGCCTTTGAGTCCAAAGACCTAGAGATCGATCTAAAGATGGGGGTGATGATACGTTACCTTACGCTGACAGATAACAATAAAACGTTTTTGCCTCAGGCCATGGAATTGTTGTCCATCCTGGAGCGAGTGAATCCAGAGGAGGCCAAAACACATAGTATTGCAGGTGATTTTCATTATCGGGACGGCCGTGTCAAAGAAGCGCTTTTGAGCTACCGAAGGGCCTTGGAACTGGACCCGGATCGCAACTTGATTTGGCAGC
>JAIYCK010000150.1 GCA_027488055.1 Flavobacteriales bacterium
CAATCGGTCAGCCACAAATTCAATGTATTGACCCATTAGCTCCGCGTTCATGCCGATCAATTTGACTGGCAATGAATCTGTCACAAACTCCTTTTCGATTTCTACAGCGTCTGCGATAATCTCGCGCACGCGCTCTTTCGAAAGTTTTGTTTGCATGTGTGAATTATACAGCAAACAAGCAAAATCGCAATGCAATCCCTCGTCACGGCTTATCAACTCGTTACTAAAACTAAGACCGGGCATCAGGCCACGCTTTTTCAACCAAAATATGCTGCAAAATGAACCGCTGAAGAAAATACCTTCAACCGCCGCAAATGCCACAAGGCGCTCGGCAAAATTGCCATTCTTAATCCAACGCAAGGCCCAATCCGCTTTTTTCTTGACGCAATCCAAGTTTTCGATTGCCTGGAATAAATAATTCTTCTCAGCACTATCCTTGATGTAAGTGTCTATCAATAGACTGTATGTCTCGCTGTGGATATTCTCCATCATGATTTGGAAACCATAGAAAAATTTTGCTTCGGTGTACTGCACCTCACGCACAAAATTTTCAGCCAAATTCTCATTCACAATGCCATCACTGGCAGCAAAAAAAGCCAACACATGTTTAATGAAATGGCGCTCATCATTGCTCAGTTTGTTATTCCAATCTACCATGTCTGCTTCCAAATCAATCTCTTCGGCAGTCCAAAAATTAGCTTGGCTCTTCTTATAGAAATGCCAAATGTCATGGTGCTCGATTGGAAACAATACAAATCGATTGGGATTCTCTGTCAATATAGGCTCGTTGTTCATCGTAACAGCTTTTGTAGGTTTTGTATGCTTTTTTTAAAGATAATCCTTTTAAGACTTCGATACACGCAATTTTCACTTTTTATCGATCCGATGGACCTACTCCGAATGAATTCCTCTATTCCGTCATTTCAATGATTCATGCGTCGAAAAACGCCGTATCAAAATGAGTAAAACCAAGGACTGTGAGTGTCTCAAAGCACTTCCTCAAAGATTCATCAAAGCCTCGTCGATTCAAAGCGGAAACGATTAACATCGAACAATACTTTTTAACATGACACAAGTCAGCCCGCTCTTTCACTTGTCAAATCAAGCTTTCTCGGCAAACTCAATCACGATATCGCCATTTTGTCGGTAAATAGAACGTGAATGGATTGTGAATTATTTCAATGCCTAGGACGCGAAGTTTAAGCTGCTTTTGATTATTCGAAACCGCACTGATCAATCAAGTAAATAAGCGATGCCATGGCCGCAGAACCCAATTCCAATTCTCTCCGATTGACTTGCTCAAACACATCGTTGCCGCTGTGGTGGTAATCGAAATAACGCTGGGTATCTACCGCCAACCCAAACAAACCTATTACATCATCCTGCAATGGACGAATATCCACACCGCTGCCGCCTCGCCTGAACTGATGCAAACCATAGGGTTCCAACAAAGGTTTCCACTCTGTAAAACGGCCAAATTGTGTATCATTGAGTTCACAGCTGAATCCTCGTGGAGTGAAGCCTCCCCCATCGCTCTCCAGCGCAGCGCGGTGGCGCAATCCTTCTGTTTTGCAAATGGCCGCATACGTTTCTCCGCCATCATTACCAAATTCTTCGTTGATGAACAAAACCACTCGAATCGTGCATTTTGGACGATACCCCAATTGCTTCAACGTACGCATCACCTGAATGCTTTGAACAATGCCTGCTCCATCGTCATGGGCACCCTCACCGATGTCCCATGAATCCAAATGGCCCCCAATCGTAATGTATTGATCTGGACTTTCACTTCCCTTCCACTCCGCAATAACATTGTACTGCGTGCGACGAGGTTTGGCTTCACAATGTAAATGAAGTCGAAATCGAAGTGCTGAATCCAATTTAAGGGCGCGGCTGAGCTCCGCAGATGCACGGGCACTCAAGGCAGCTGCAGGAATACGAGCCAAACTATCATTGTACTGGGTCGCACCTGTATGCGCATAATCGTCGTCGCCCAATGTCAAACTCCTTATAATGCAACCCACTGCTCCATAACGCGCTGCTTCGGAAGGCCCCTTGCCCCGAATCGGGTAAGCCCCACCATAAGCCGCACCTGTGTTGATTAACATGGGATCTAACCCTTTGTTGAAGAATACTATCTTCCCTTCAATGCCGGCTCGACCAAGTACTGCCAACTCTTCCAAAGACTTGACCTCTACAATCGAAGCCTCAATTGCCTTTGGAGTGCCAACTGATCCACCTAATGCGGTCAATGAGGGGAAACACTCGTGTTCCATCCCTTCAGATCTATAAGTATAACTCGCTTCTTCCTTTGTGCCGCGCTGCCATTGTGGGACTTCAACAGGCATACGAAACACGCGATCCACACCCAATTCGACCAAAGTACGCTCTCCCCATGCAATGGCTTTGTCAGCAGAAGGACTACCTGCTAGTCGATGGCCTATTTGTTTGCATAAATAACGGAGATCTTCATAGCAAAGCGCTTGTGTCAAGCTATGCTTGTATATGTCCGCTATCATCAACGAATCTGCGGCACCTTGGGTCAATCCTTTCGTGCTGATCGCCAAGGAAATCAATAGAAATAGAATGCGCTTCATATTTTAAATCATGAATGAGCCATTGTTGATGTCAATTCCTTGACCCGTCATAGATACTTGTTGTTCGGAGATCAGAAAATCCACCATAGCAGCAATTTCCGATGGCTGCGACATTTTGCCAGTGGGCACATAGCCCATTTGTTCGCTGTAGGCCGTTTCATAAGACTTACCCGAAAAATCGGCCAATTTCTTGATACCTGCCTGGGCCATCTCGGTTTCTACCCATCCTGGACATATCGCATTGACCAACAAACCCGAATGAGCATGTTCCACAGCCAAGGCCTTCGTCAGTCCCAATAGACCTTCCTTGGCAGCGCAATAAGCCGTGTAGCGTGGCACACCAAACCGTGCTAAGCATGAAGAGGTAATGACCACGTGGCGATATGCATGGCGCTTCTGCTGCAAGAAGGGCATACACTCCATGATGGTGACGTATGTGCCTGTCAAATTGGTACTTATGATTTCATCCCACCGATCTTCCGCTCCGTAGTGATTTTCACCGCCGACACCTGCATTCGCAAAAATCGCATAGAGAGATTGAAAATGATCTTGATGCGCGGCGATCATTGATTTCCATTCATTGGCAATCCGCACATCAAAGGCCAAACAGCGATGCCTTTCTGGAGACGCGCAAGTCATTAGTGTTTCTTGCAAAGCCTCCATGCGTCGACCAATCAGTATCAATTGAACATGTTCTAGTTTGCTCAATCGTTCTGCTGTGGCTCTGCCAATTCCAGAACCTGCTCCTGTTATTAGTATCGTTTTTTGTATCATAGACAAGTTAATTTTGACCCACTTTGGGCCATCGCACGAAGATAATCCGATTTATCTTGAGGCCCATACCGCTTTTGAAAACATACCCGCTTGCGACCAAGTTACTTCGACACCGACAAACCAATACTTTCTGAAGGTTTCACCTTAGTTTTGCATCCTTATGAAATACAACCTCAGTGAGATAACAGATATCATTCGCAATCGCCGCAGCATTAGCCCCGAAAAGTTCAGCACTCGGAAGGTGCATCGTGAACAATTGGAAATGATGCTGCAAAATGCCAGTTGGGCGCCGACACATGGCCTTACACAACCCTGGCGCTTTCACGTATTCATGGAGGATGGTCGAAATCAATTGATCGAATTCTTGCCTGCACTTTACCAATCCGAAACACCCGTCGACAAATTCAACGCAACAAAGCATGAACGTTTGATCAGTCGACTGCAGCATGTGAGTGCAATAGTCATTGTGAGCATGAAACGGGATGAAACAAAAAAAATAAAAGAATTGGAAGAGCATGAGGCCGTGGCATGTGCCATTCAGAACATGTCCTTGACAGCCACTGCATATGGATTGAGTTGCTTTTGGAGTAGTCCTGGTTACATCTACAGTGCAGCTATGAAGGACTTTTTGAAGTTGTCTACAGAAGACCTTTGCTTGGCCATCTGCTACATCGGCTATCCGCAAGAAGAATGGCCCAAAAGTCACCGCAAACCATTGGAATATTTCACTACATGGATAACCGAATGAACATTCGGCTTTTTCTCATACTCACGGGCATTGTGGCCGGTGTTATCACCTTGAAGGCGCAACAAGGAGTGAGCACCTTTGGTGTTCAATTCAAGCCAATGATACCCAGTCAGTTCTTCGAAACTGGCCCAGAGTCCTTCGCAACAGATGAACTTCAGATGACATTGAGTCCAAAATTCGGAGTAAATTTTGGTTGTGTGGTGCGAAAAGGATTGACGCCTATTTGGAGTTTCGAGACAGGTATCAATTTGGTGCAACGCAATTATGATATCCAATTCAAACACGCTCAATTGCCCACGAATGAAACCATGCGTTATCGATTCATTGGATATGAAATCCCCATGCAGGGCTTACTCTATATGAGGCTGGGCAAGGAATTATATGTCAATGCGAGTGGAGGTTTGAGTTTGGACCTCTACCCTTCCAATGTTGAGACCAGTAATGGCTACTTTGTGGATACAGTTGCTTTTGATTTTTATCAAAAAACAATTCGTCAACGTTGGCTTCAGCTATCGGTCTTGGCCAACGTAGGATTTGAATGGCGCACGAAAGAATCAGGATATATCTATTTGGGTGCCTCTTACCATCGACCATTTAACCAAATCGCACAGGTTTATGCCGAGATGCAGATAGACACCGATCCCACCTCGGTTGTCTTTCCTTTGAGCGGCAATTACCTTACGGTGGACTTACGATACTTCTTTCATGAGGCTCCTGAGCGTAGGAAAAATTAGTCATTGATGAAACTTTCGGGTATTGGATTCGGTATAAAGAATCCAAAGAACCTGACGAAATGCTAGAAATTCATACGAAAAATGTTCCGATGTCAGCCGCTACTCATCGTGTGTACGGTTATATGCATCGTCCAATTAGCCCTCACGGCGATACCCAAAAGCAAACGCATTGGGGTTTTTTCAGTTGCTCATTTTCCACATCCGCTCGCTATATAGCGATGATATTCTTCAGTGCCATTCTGCAATGGAATGCTTTTGGCATGAGTGATGTCAAAGTGTTTACCATTTCAGGAAATGTGTTTGAATTGGATCTTTTGGACTCTACAGAGAAAGGATTGATCAAAATCCCCATCGAAATTTGGTCTGGTGATCAAAAAATTACAACGATCGAGACTGGACCAAAGGGGAAATACAAAATTGATTTGGCCTATTACCCGAGTTATACACTTCGTTTTGGCGCGGCTCCTTATGTCACCAAAGTGATCGACATTCAGACCGACGGTGTCCATCGCGCTGCAGAATTTGGAATTGTTAATTTGGACCTCGATATCACCTTGTTTCGCAATGAAAACTATATGGGTTTAGACTTTTTGAACTACACCCCCATCGCGAAGGCATCATTCAATAAAAAGAAAGGTCAACTGGTCTGGGACGCTGATTATGGTGCAGCGATGAATAACCGAGTCCGGGGCGTGATTGACGCCAATAAGAATCGCTAACAACTGACAATGTCAAATCTTGCGCGGTTTGGCAGCGTCTAAAATGAATATATATACTGAACAATGAAAAAGGGCATCATCGCACTCTTACTGATGAGTCAATTTGCGCACCTACACGCGCAAAAGAAGTCTGCCTTAGGGGAGTATTTCTTACTCCAAGGCCAATTGCTTGAGGTCAATCCATTCACCCAAGAAGAAGGCAAAGCGGCTTTCACACAAGTGAAGATTTATCAAGGTGACGAAATCTATGTAGCCTTCGACTCCAAATCGAGTGGAAAGTATGAATTTTATTTACCCCTTGGACACCTTTATACGATAGCCTATGGAGGTGGTAAATATGTCAATAAAAAAGTCCTCGTGGATGCTACAGCCTCTCCACACGAAAAAAAATCGCGCTTGATGCAGCTCGATATCGGTTTGTTTGCTCCGATAGAAGGGGCTTCATTTCCAGTATTGGAGCAACCTTATGTAAAAATAGCATACAGCAAAGAGTACGATGACTTTGTTCCCGATTTTGATCATACCGAAACCATGATGAAACAATTGGACAAGGAAATAAAGTTGGCTAAAAAATCGAGATCTAAATCATCACGTCCGGCAGCAGCGCTTCCAAAGGAGAGTGATAAAGACCGTTGATTTTTGACCAAAAAAGAAGTAGTTTCGCAGCCGTCCTTTCGTAAATGAGACGAAGGCAAATCTGTATGCAACGAAAAGCACTTATTATTGGCGCCTGCGGCCAAATTGGAATCGAACTGACCATGGCCTTGCGCCAAAAATTAGGCGCAGAGTCTGTAGTGGCCTCTGATGTCAAAGAAACCTGTCCACCTGCAATCGCTGATGGGCCATATGTACAGTTAAGCGTGCTTGACTTCGATGCGCTGCGTCAAGTGCTTATAACGTATCAAATCACTGAGGTCTACAACATGGCCGCTCTTCTTTCAGCCACCTCTGAAAAAAATCCTGCATTCGCATGGGAGCTGAATATGAATGGTTTGTTGCACACCTTAAATCTCGCCAAAGAGGGATTGATCCAACGACTTTTTTGGCCAAGCTCTATCGCCGTTTTCGGTCCCACGACTCCACGACAAAATACTCCACAAGATACCATCATGGATCCTAATTCGGTATATGGTATCTCAAAATTGGCAGGCGAACGCTGGTGTGAATACTACGCTCAAAAACACCAAGTGGATGTGCGTAGTCTGCGCTACCCCGGACTTATTGGATACCGATCTGCTCCAGGCGGAGGCACTACAGACTACGCCGTAGACATTTTCTACAAAGCCATCGAAACTGGACAATACGAATGTTTCTTGGGCCCAAACACTATGTTGCCAATGATGATGATGGAAGATGCCATTCGCGCCACTATTGACATCACGGAAGCGCCAGCAGAACAAATCAAAATTAGAAGCAGTTATAATCTTGCTGGATGCAGCTTCACTCCGGCAGAATTGGCCGAGCACATTCGCCTTTACATTCCTGCGTTCGAAATGACTTATGCTCCTGATTTCCGTCAGTCGCTTGCCGATTCTTGGCCTGATAGCATCGATGACCAGCGCGCACGTCAGGACTGGGGTTGGTCACACGCCTTTGACACTGCTGCCCTCACTAAAAAGATGATTGAAGAGATTGGCCTAAAAATCAATGCGACAAACGCTAAATAAGTAGTTTAAAAACAGTCATTCAGCTAGCCCATTATAGGCTTTTCAAAAAAAACTCGGCACTTGACGTAACTCTATTGTTGCTGTCTGCGTAAAGAAGTCCAAATTGGGGATCATAACGTGATCACCATTTTGAACCTAACCTACGCAATACGATGAATACGTTTTACTTCCCATTGAAAGGACTTCTCCTCTGTTTCATAATGCTATCCAATATAGCAGCATTTGCCTTTGAAGGAGACATCAATCGCACCGATGCCAAAGGACAGCGTCAAGGGTATTGGATCGTGAAAGGAAGCATGATCAATGATAAACTTTATAAGCCTGAAGACAAGGTGGAAGAAGGTGTCTATCAAGACAATCGCAAACAAGGCTTATGGAAAAGATATTGGCCAAGCGGCAAATTGCGCAATGAGATCAATTACAATGAGGGCAAACCACAGGGTGAGTATAAATTGTACTACGAGAATGGCCGATTGGAAGAACATGGCCGCTGGACCAATAACAAAAATGTAGGCGACTTCCGACGGTATCACACCAATGGCAACCCGCAGCAGCAGTTTTATTTTGATGAAAAAGGCAAGCGAAATGGGATGCAAAAATACTATCACGACAATGGCAAACTAGCATTGGAAGTGAACGTAGTGAATGGCGCCGAAAGTGGTATTTGCAAACGTTATGACCACAATGGATCAGTAGTAGAGGAAAAAACATTTGAAAATGGCGTAGTAAAACAAGGAAGTATTCGCCGCACAAAAGGCATGACGCCTGCGCCTACTCCAGCTTCCAAAGATCCTTATGATAAAAACATAGGTAAGGAAAGTAAATTAACAGAGGACAAAACCAATAAAGCTCAAGCATTCAAACCCAACGGCTTCAACGTATTGTACGATAAAAATGGCAATGTCACTCAATCAGGGGAATTCCAGCAAGGAAGGCTCTACGATGGAAAATGGTATCGATACAACTCAGATGGAATTCTTGTCCGAATAGAAATATATAAAGGCGGACGGTACATTGGTACCGGTGTCATAAGCGAACAAGACTAAGTGATCTACTTCAAATCATGCTCTAATTAAAACCTTCTACTGCCGCCTCTGTTCTGAGGCGGCTTTTTTTATGAGGGCATCGTCAAATAATGACAAGACACCGTCAGGGCACCCAAAATCATAAGCGCATAAAAAACCAAAGGAGCTAACAACGAATATCGGTAGTTGGTAAACCAATAACCCAACATGACCACAGCGACCACCAAAGAAGCTGGTAATATCCACACATGATATAAAGTGTAGCCGATCAACATAGAGCATACCTGAGCCACAGCCATGATCAGAAAGGTATTTTTGACCATCTTTGTTCTGTTTCCCGCACGATCCGCCGGTTTCAAATATCGCGGCAATCCAATGATCAAACCGCAACCCGCGATCAGAACCAAATAAAAGAGCGTCCAAGTCCATTGGAAGCTCAATTTCGGGGGATCGAAACTAGCTATGATCCGAAACAAGACAAAATCATGTGTGCGGTCGAACCAAAATAGATAGACGAACCAATATAAAAAGGGAAGTGAAAATGAGATGAGAAGCAGCAAATGTTCCCGCAAGTTAAACGCTCGATTGAATAACAAAGCAATCCATGCACCTGCAATCAGGGTGGCAAAAGGAGGGAACAAGAGTGTTGCTAATCCATACCAAAATCCAGTTTCGAAACATAAACTTAAAACACGGCTTTGCTTAAAGATGCACAATTGCCGTTCTAGACCTAGCAGCACAAGCAGGCCTGCCAATAAAACTGAAAAATTCAACTGATACATTGCAAAAACACTCCCAAACAAGGCGAACAACAGGGCTACCACATAGGTAGGCGTATTGTAGAACTCACTCCGATTGAATACCGCATTTGAAAGCCAACTTCCCAATAAAACGATAGCTACCGCTGCGATAGAGGTTACCCAAGGCTCAGTGAATAATCCACTCAGCTCCGCGCTCAAAGGCAGATTCAAATCCAATGACCGCAGCGGCTGCATCCAAATCGAAGGTAGCAAAACCGCTCCCACAGCGATGGGCAAGGACACCAAAACATACGGTTGGTTGGATGCAAAAGAGCGAAGTATCATAATCATCAAAAAAAGCTTGCACAAAAATGAGGGGAAGCGATCGTCATATCACAAGGTTTGATTACTTTAGCGCCATAATTTTTCAACCATGAATCTACAAAGCATACTCAGACCCGTTGGCGACGCATTGCAATGGACCTTCAAACATATCATAGAGCCCATTTCACATCCTTTCAATTGGGTGTGTATTGTGTTTCTCTTTTTGGCATTGGGATATTGGCTCAACCGCCAGAAAAAATACAATCAAAAGGCAGCGAAAGATGGCGGTATCGCATAATCTGGCAGTTGCTTGAAACATTAACCTCATCCACAGATGAGGTTTTTTTTTGAATAAAAATCAGATAAACCAACTTATCTGATCTCGATATACACAGAAAATAAGCGAGGTGCAAGGTGAACCTTCAGGCATGCCACACTTCGCCAAGCTACTTAGGCCTTTTGAAGGAACTTTGTCATGTCTTTGCCCAAATCCTTTCTGAAGTTCTTACCCGCGAAATGAATGCCTTCAATGCTTTGGTAACATGTTTCCAGCGCATGATCAATGGTGTGTCCATAACTGGTGACAGCCAACACACGTCCTCCATTGGTCACAATTCGATCTTTAGACATTTTGGTGCCCGCATGGAAAACAATCGAACCTCTTTCTGTATCTAAACCAGTAATTTC
>JAIYCK010000243.1 GCA_027488055.1 Flavobacteriales bacterium
ATTACTAATAATACTGGTACATCGAATTACATTACGATCAATGGCACCAACGCAGCTACGTTGATTTTGACCACAGATTGTTATCCTGGAGAAACTGCTTGGGCATTAACCAACTCATCAAATGAAGTTCTTTTCTATGGTTCAGGATATGCCAATAATAGCATCAACAACATTCCTTTATGTCTACCGACTGAATGTTTCACATTTCAAATTTTTGACAGCTTTGGCGATGGTCTCAATGGAGGCGGTAATTGCAGCGATGGCGATTACCAAATTGTGGATGATCTAACCTCCACTGTGCTCGTCGACAACCTCATTGCCAATGGAAACTTTGGATTCGATGAGTCACACGCTTTCTGCTATCCGTTTTCCAGCATACCGGGTTGCACCGATATTGCGGCATGCAACTATAATGCAAGTGCTACTATCGATAATGGTACCTGTGCTTACGCGCCAGTAAATGACTTGTGCGCAGGGGCTATACAAATCACCACCTTCGGAACACCAGTCTCCGTGTCCAACATCACGACATGCTCTGATGTAGTGAATCCAAGTTGTGGTGGATCGACTCAAATAAAAGATGTGTGGTACAAATTCATCTACAATGGTGGTACTGTTTCGATCGCCACTTCAGGCGGAACACTTACTGATACACGCTTGGCTGTTTACTCCGCGTGTGGTGGTTCGCTCATTGCATGCGACGACGATGACAATACTGGAAATTATTCTTTGATCAATTTTGGATGCACGACAGGCACCGGTGTAGCAGGTGCCAATGAAGCGACATTGTTAGTGATCGGACAGACCTATTATATTCAAGCTGGAGGATACAACGCGCTGACTGGAACATTCAATCTTACAGTGACCGTCACGAATGTGTCTGGTTGCACCAATCCTGCGGCATGCAATTACAATCCATGCGCGAATGTCAATTCAGGTTGTGTGCTGCCTGTAACCTACTATCAAGATACAGATGGCGATACCTATGGGAATAGCTCTGTGAGTTTGACACAATGCACCGTACCTGCAGGTTATGTCACTGTTAGTGGTGATTGCAACGACAGCAACAGTGCCGTGTATCCTGGAGCAACGGAAAATCTATGCAATGGTGTGGATGACAACTGCAATACTACCATCGACGAAGGTCGTATCAACGGCTGCACCAATCCCTTGTCCTGTAATTACAATGCTTCAGCTACATGTGACAATGGCACTTGCACCTCTACATTGACCTGGTATTTGAATAGCGATGGCGACAATTACTATGCGAGCACTCAAGTGGCATGCACTTCGCCAGGAGCGGGATGGACGACGGTAATGCCTTCGGGTGGTGCTGGCGATTGCAACGATAGCAATTCGGCCATTTATCCAGGAGCAGCTGAGAGTCTATGCAATGGCGTGGATGACAACTGCAACACCACCATTGACGAAGGTCGAATCAACGGCTGTACCAATGCCAGTGCGTGCAACTACAATCCTGCAGCTACATGTGACAATGCATCATGCATATTGCCAAGCACGTGGTATTTGAATGTGGACGGTGATAATTATTATGCGAGCACGCAAGTATCGTGCACCTCTCCTGGGGCGGGATGGACAGCAGTAATGCCTTCAGGTGGAGCTGGCGACTGCAATGACAGCAATGCATCTATTCATCCAGGAGCGGTAGAAAGTCTTTGCAATGGTGTGGATGACAACTGCAATACTACCATCGACGAAGGTCGTATCAACGGCTGTACCAATCCCTTGTCATGCAATTACAATGCAGCGGCTACCTGTGACAACGGGACGTGCACCAGCGCATTGACATGGTATTTGAATGGTGATGGCGACAACTACTATGCGAGCACTCAAGTGGCATGCACTTCGCCAGGAGCAGGATGGACCACGGTAATGCCTTCGGGTGGCGCAGGCGATTGCAACGATAGCAATTCGGCCATTTATCCGGGAGCAGCTGAGAGTCTATGCAATGGTGTGGATGACAACTGCAACACCACCATTGACGAAGGTCGTATCAACGGCTGTACCAATGCCAGCGCTTGCAACTACAATCCTGCTGCTACGTGTGATAATGCAACATGTATTTTGCCTAGCACGTGGTATTTGAATGTGGACGGTGATAATTATCATGCCGGCACACAAGTATCATGCACCTCTCCCGGTGCGGGATGGACCTTGACAGCTCCATCTGGTGGTGGAGACTGCGCAGATAACAATGCTGCGATAAATCCCAGTGCAACAGAAGTTTGTGGCAATTTGATAGACGATGACTGCGATGGTTTGATCGATGAAACATGTGTCGGAAGTGCAGTACCTAATGACGATTTCCTTGCGGCATCCAATGTTACCACATCCATTACACACTTCCCGAATTGCACTATGCTATCGGGTGATTGTTCGCTCGCAGCCAACTCATCTGAAAGCTCCAACTTCACTGGAAATGACGTGTGGTATCAATTTGTAGCATTGAGTCAAGGGATGCGCATTACGCTCAACGCCTCCGGAATGGATGGCGCTATGCAACTCCTAACTGATGATCAAGTGACCGTTTCAAATGGATCAGAGAATGTAGTTTCTGCTGGCCAGCAAGAAATTATGAATGTCAATGGTCTTACGATTGGTGATGTCTATTACCTATCAGTCGGTTCGGCAACCTCTTCGGGTGCACCCTTTACACTTTGCTTGCAATATTTAACTCCTAGCCGTTGTAATACAAACACGTCATTGCCTCTTGATTTATGCTCTACTTTCAAAGCTAAATCTGTATATGCTAATTCGTATACTTATACCTTCACACCATTGGTGGCTGGCACAGGAGGCGGATCAATCACGGTCTCTGGAAGCATTCAGCTTGCTAATACAGCCTTGAATTTGCTGCCTGGTGCTAGCTATACAGTAAGCATTACGGCCAACTTTACCTCTTTGGTAAACGGTGCAGGAGTGCTTGAACCTCAATACATCACCACAAGTGTACCATGTATAGTTACGATCAACGGCGGTCCAAGTATGGCTGTTCGATCTTGGCAATGGTGCTCCACCCCTGCTACTCTTTTGCGCTCGAGCTACTTACGTGCTGACCCATTTTCATGCGGTGCTACTAGCTATACATTCCGATTCACCCCTGCTCAAGACTGTGCAGGCACTATAATAGGTGCGTCATTCGAAATGACCAGTATCAATCGCGTTTTGCAATTGAATTTCAATGGATCTACAACTGTCCCATCAGGAATGACGATTAGCAATCAAACGTATTATAATGTGGAGGTACGAGCGAATCACGGGCCAGGAGGCAGTGTGCCTGGCACGTATGGTCCTGCAAGAACCATTTTTGTGGGAGGAACAAATTCTGAGGAGTTTAGTCCAGCAGACGAACCACTTATTGCACCATTTACTTTGAGTAATTTGGATATTTATCCAAATCCAAGTTTTGATCAGAGCATCGTCTTGCAGACCGAAAATTTCCAAGATGAACTTGTAGAAATTTTGGTATTTGATCAAACTGGCCGTTTAATTCTAAAAGATCAGATCTTGGTGGAGCAAGGCTTGTATTATGATTTCAATACCGATCGTTCCATGTCAGCTGGTATGTACATCGTGGAGTTGAAGGGCCCCAGTGCCTTGCTGCGCGGTCAATTCATCATCCAGAAGTAACTTTGGAATATTAGACATTCAAAGGGCCGTCCATACTTGGACGGCCCTTTTTTATTTTATCTAACATAGAAAATGGAATCTTGGTAGGTCTTCAGCGCTGCATGTAAAGAGTCGATTTGAGCATGCCACTTCACATTGATTTCCGGAATCTTGCCATATTTCGTTGTTGAATTGAACTGCCTATCCATACCAGCATACTTCAGTTTTATATCATCTAAAAGCATTTGTGTATTGGCATTGGCAAACACCAATTTAAGATGATGATACGACTGGATCATTTCCAATTTGGCCAATTGATATATTTTCCATCGATATTGCTCATGCAGCAGTGCTTCTGCCGGGGCATCAGAAGCACAGTAGCTCCTGTAGGGATTGAAATAAGCACAAATTTCAACTTGTTGGATCGCAGCGCTTTGATCCAAATGATAGGAGATGCCAAAATCGCCAAATGCCTTGCGATCCTTTTCACCTGCACTTAAACTTTTGAAATCGTTTTTTCTCAAAAGTCGGTTCTCGTTAAAGCAAATGACGTTGCTTGGAAATTGAATGGCAGAAGCTATCATGCCAAAATAAATGATGTACCACATAGCAGTGTTGGTTTGGTTTCAATAGCAACAACGCAAGCAGGTCACCATAAATTGTGGAGTATCGCAGTCAGTCATTTCAAGTGATACAGAAAAACCGTCTCTTTCGAGACGGTTCACAAACAAAGCTGAAATACTTCCCTTTCCGAGGAAATGGGCGATTCAGGACTTATTGGGTCATTCGGCTAATTAGTTTTTACGGGGTTTTTTGCGCTTTCCGGGTTTCTGAAAACTCAATTCCATGTTTCGTTTCGCCTGGTTTTCGGCTTCGATGTTCTTTTCATGTTGTTTTTGAGTCATCATCACATACGTCAATTGCAACGTGTAGAAGAATTGAATGCTTGGTTCTTCGATATCCGCATTGATGACTTTGTCAAATTGATTGTAAGGCATACGATCGTAAAAGATGGTTCTGTTTTTTTCGGCGGTTTGTACTGTAAATTGTTGATTCCTCGCATCTGCTGTGGCATCTATTGAGATAGTAGCATTTTTAGCATGGACATTGATGTTGTTAATGTCGCGGTATTGACGTTCATATTGCACCGCTTGAGGACTGGTACCTGAATGATAGGCCGTGTAAGATTTGTATCGCTCGATGGGATAAGAAACACTGAATCCATCGTTCATCCCCGTTGTTTCCACATAAAATTGCAGATCAGTATATGTCTTTTCTTTGGATTGAATAACTGACATAGCGGCCCTTTTGAGTTCTTCATAATACGTTTGCATGCCATCGATGTTGTAACCGATTTTCACTAAATCGTAGATATCCGCGAAAGCCATTTCAGAGATGATTCGATCGAGGACATCGTGATTTTTAAAAAGTACATGAATGTTTTTCTTCATTTCAAAACCCGTTGGAATTTCGATGGACCGCTTGTTGAACTTTTTATCTTCCAACTTGAATGCATAAGTAGGTACCATCGACACAGCATCAATGTGAATGTCCTGATCCGAAATACCAAGCAGACCCAATGCATATCTAACTTGTGCGATACGACCTGACATCATGCTGTCCACCTCGTATGCGTCGCGTCCATTTTGAGTTGCGGCGA
>JAIYCK010000168.1 GCA_027488055.1 Flavobacteriales bacterium
GGTGGTCCAATCGGCGGATTAATCGGCTTCGCATTGGGTAGTTTTGCCGATACCGGCAGTGCCAATGCCAACAGACAGATACCCTTGGGCAATGGGCAGGATCGCAACTTCGGCCAGCAGCGTACACGTCCCGGAGACTTCACCTCTGCATTGCTTGTATTGTCAGCCGCAGTGATGAAGGCCGACAACCGTTTGCTCAAGAGTGAACTCAACTACATCCGCGAATTTTACAGCCGACAATTTGGGGCAGCTGCTGCCGCAGAGCAGATTGGTATTCTGAAGGAATTGCTTGACAAAGAAATACCACTGAAAGAAGTGTGTGAACAGATCCGATTGAATATGGATCACAGCATGCGCTTGCAATTGATGCACTATCTATTTGGATTGGCCAAGTGCGATGGCGAGGTGCATCCCAAAGAAGAAGCCTTGATAGCCACCATAGGTCGCTATATGTACATTTCTGAAAAGGACTACGCTAGCATACGCGCTATGTTTTATAAAGATCCCAGTGCGGCCTATCGGATACTCGAAATCGATGAGCAAGCCAGCGATGATGAAATCAAGAAAGCGTTCCGCAAGATGGCCATGAAATACCACCCTGACAAGGTGAAGGATTTGGGCGAACAACACGTCAAAAATGCCCAAGAAAAATTCATCGCTGTACAAGAGGCCTATGATCAGCTCAAAAAGGAAAGAGGAATAAAATAAAGTCGAGTGTCTTTCTTACTTGTATGAATAA
Source organism: Flavobacteriales bacterium (assembly GCA_027488055.1). Lineage (GTDB taxonomy): Bacteria > Bacteroidota > Bacteroidia > Flavobacteriales_D > Sanyastnellaceae > CANHSF01. The sequence continues at coordinate 740 of JAIYCK010000168.1, forward strand.
GTAATAGACGACATTTTATTCGGATCAAAAATCTCCCGAGCGACTTCCACCAACTCATCGGATTTGATCAATTGGAGTCGACGAAACACTTCTTGCAATGTATCTATTTGTCCAAAGAGCATGAGGCTTTTGGCAAGATTGAACATGATCGCCGAACCACTGTCGTGGGAAAGCGCAATTTGCCCCATGATTTGCTTCTTGGCTTCTTGCAAGGCGTGTGGAGTGAGGGCTTTATCCTTGAGAATGTCCAATTCCTTCCAAATAAGCTGTTTGCTCTTTTCGAGGTGCTTCTTCTCGCTTCCCACGTAGATGGTAAAAACACCGCAGTCACTAAATGGGGCGTAATTGCTATCCACGTGATAGGCTATACCATGACGTTCGCGAATATTCATGCTGAGTCGATTGTTCATCGCCGGTCCACCCAATAGATTATTGAGCAATCCCAACGCAGGCCTGCGCTCATCTTCAAATGCATAGGCTGGTGTTCCCATTACATAATGCACCTGATGAATTTCTTTTATGCTTTCAATGTGCTGTGTTTTGTAGGCAAATTGATGCTTTTCTGTCGTGCTCGCCTTGCGCAACTTCACATGCCCCATGTGTCGTTCTACCATGCTGACCAATTCATCCAATGGAATTCGGCCTGCTGAACTGAAAATAAGATTGCCGTTGGAAAGGATACGCTTGCGAAAGTCGCTCAAATGCTTCGAACCGAAAACATCCAAACTTTCCTCAGTCCCTAGAATCGTTCTTCCCATGGGTCCTTTGCCGAAGATGATTTCATCAAACTCTTCAAAAATCATATCGGCAGGAGAGTCTTTGTAGCTGTTGATTTCATCGACAATGACTTCCTTCTCCTTTTCGATTTCCTTTTCGGGAAAAGTGGCATTGAAAACGATGTCGGCAATTAACTCAATCGCCCGCTCATAATCATTGTACAAGAAGGATGCATGCACCCAAGTCTCTTCTTTGCTTGTGAAGGCATTGAGTTCACCTCCTACCGCATCGAGTCGACTTAGGATATGAAAAGTCTTGCGTTTTTCAGTGCCCTTGAATAGGCAATGTTCGAAAAAATGTGCGAGGCCATGCTCCTTTTGTTTTTCGTGTCGACTCCCAGATCCGATCATCACGCCACAATGTGCCACAGCGCGATCCAAATGCTGGTGCACGATGCGGATCCCATTGCGCAGCTCCAAGACATGCACCTCGGGCTCATTGTTGAAATGATCGATGACTTTCATTAATGGCATATCGTTCTATGCACGAGCGTGTTTGATGGAGAAAATGGCGACAAACAAATATCCAATAGTCAACATACTATGGAAAATAACTAAACCCCCATCCTTATAATGGTATGCCAGCGTGAGACCCCATATAAAATAAAAAGCCATGAGAAACTCGAAAACAGTTAATGGAGAAATTTTAACCGCTCTGTATTTCTTATCTGTCCATGTTCCAGCTTTTTTACCGCTGATCGCAAATTTAGGCGTGCGCACAAAAGCTGACTTCTTACCTGTGAATCCTTCGATTACAGCTACCGCATTGTGCAGCGACAACCCCATACTCACCGATAGGAAAGCCGGATATTCTATGATGAAGCGACCCATTTTGCGGAAGAACGACTGATCCGGACGCGATACCCAATAAAAGAAACCGAGGAAAAAGAAACTCACCAAGAAGCAGGTTGCCACAATAAACGCCCACTTCAAGTCACCATAGGTATTCTTGATGATCAACATGGGCACACTGAGCAAGGATGTTCCGAGAATACATAGGAATACCACGCTATTCATTAAGTGAAAAGCACCATGTACCTTTTGTCCAAAAGACAAGTGGGTCGCATTGAGTACCTTGGGTAAGTTCTTGATGGTACATTCTGCTGCACCTTTTGTCCAACGAAATTGTTGCGCTTTCAATGCATTCATTTCCGCTGGAAGCTCCGAAGGTGATCCAATCTCAGGCAAGTAGATGAATTCCCAATTTTTCAATTGTGCGCGGTAACTCAAATCCAAATCCTCTGTGATGGTATCGCTTTCCCATCCGCCAGCATCGTAAATGGTCTTCTTCCGCCAAATGCCTGCGGTCCCATTAAAATTGATGAAATGAGCACCTGTATTACGTCCGATTTGCTCAACGGTAAAATGCGCATCCAATCCAAAGGCCTGCAATCGTGTCAATAAAGAGTATTCTTCATTGAGATGCTCCCAACGCGTTTGGACTACACCAATATTTTCACTGACAAAGAAAAATGGCACCGTTTGGCGCAAAAAATCTTTACGCGGCACAAAGTCTGCGTCAAAAATCGCCGTGAACTCACCGCGGCAAATGTCCAGTCCATATGCCAACGCTCCGGCTTTGAACCCTTTGCGCTCTGGACGCTTGACGTGTTTGATGTCGATGCCCAGTTGTTGCTTTTCCGCAATCTTGCGAGCCGCTACCGCAAAGCTCTCGTCGGTGCTGTCGTCAAGTACTTGGATCTCCAATTTGTCCAATGGATAATCAAAAGCGCATACCGCATCAATAAGGCGCTCGATGACATACAACTCATTATACACAGGAAGTTGGACGGTGACCACGGGCAGGTCGGCATCACTTATTTGAGGCTTTTTGCGCCGATTCATGCGCATTTTTACATATTGAATGGCCAGTCCCAATTGGACAATACTGTATACAAATAAGAACAATAGAAAACAGCCGTATATGAAGATGGCCAAATACGAGAGGTGGTACAATGGATCCGTCAAAACGTTATGAGTTTAGTGGTTATTGGTAAAAAAAGCATATCTCACGATGGTCGTGATGATTTTATAGCCTGCTAAAATAGTTCCTTTCACGGTACCTGACACCTTACTTTTTCCAATCCTTTGATGGTAATTGACAGGAACCTCGGTGCAGCGCATCTTTTGACGCAAAGCTTTGACCTGCATTTCGACCGTCCAGCCATAGGTTTTGTCTTCCATGTGCAAGGCCAGTAGCGAGGTATAGCGCATTGCTCGAAATGGACCTAAGTCAGTGAAGCGATGCCCGTAAATCCAACGAATCATGCTAGTGGCCAGCTTGTTACCAAACCGCTGCGGTATGGTCATACTCCCCTTTTGACGTTGTCCCAACTCACGCGAACCAATCACTAAATCAAAATCGCCTTGTAAGATGGGCGCGACCACTTCGCTGAAATTAGCAAGATCATCGCTTCTATCTCCATCCATAAAGACCACCACATCGGGCTGGAGCGTGCGCTCTGAGATCCAATGCAAAGCCGCTAAACAAGCGAACCCATATCCTTTGCGCGGCTCAAACACCACTTCTGCGCCCGCAGCCGAGGCCACTGCACCTGTCCTATCTGAACTTCCATTATTGGCGACCACCACATGTCTCACTGGCAAAGTACAAGCGTCTTTGACCACCAAACCAATGCTATGTTCCTCATTGAAAGCGGGTATTACAATGTCTATGATCATGTGACAAATAAACGAAGCAGCCCGCAAAGAATACTATCTTTATCTTTGAACAAATTCGTTGCCACCCCACATGAAGTTTTTCCTGTCATTTCTTGCCTCATGGTTGATTTCATTGCCCATACAAGCAAAGGAGGTTCCTTTTTACGTTCCGCCCGTGCTTCGATTCAATTTGGATCCAGTAGAATGGGAATTGCCCTACATCGCTCCCACCTTCTACCATGCCAAATCTTTCGAGCCACTGCAAACCGTGTCCTTCAAAGGACGTATGTTCAATTTGGAAGTGAAAGTTTTTGTGCGGTATTTCACCAACGACGAAGAAAAATATTTGAGCAGTTACGCCTCCGATTACAAAGCGGCAAAGGACATAGCGAATTTTCAGGATTTCGAGGCATGGCAAACCCGCTATACCGATGTGCCCAACAAAGGTCAATTGATTTGGATCTCTCACAAAACCCCTAATCTTCGGGTATATATCCAAACCAATGCCCGCGTCGACGATCCGTATCAAGTAAAACTCACAGAAGATTTGTTGTCTCATGTGCAATGGGTGGACCCAGCAGAAATTGACCGAGCCGCAGGTTATCCCATTGATAAAAACAAGCATGAAACGCTGGCCGTCGAGCGCAAAGCCATTCTGCACACAATCAAACAAGACGCTTATTCGGGCAGCGCCAAACTGTCTTCAATCATGAAGGATGAGAAATATGGCTTTACTTATGCGCAATATCACCGCAGTCAGCTTCAAATCGTGCGGAAAGAAATCGCCGAAGACCGATACGTTGCGTATGCACTCGGTTTTTTGAATTTGACGCCGTGGAATTTGATTGATTCCATGTCGCTCGGTGCCAACTACTATGGATCAGTAGACAAAGCAAATTCGGAATTCAACAAAATGCGCGAAAAACCGGGTTCCATTTTCAGACCTTTTCAGATGCGTAAAATGTGGCATCAAACGGATTCCCTTTCAGTATGTCAACTCATCTGTGATACCTTGACAGAAATATGGGTGAGCCGATTACAGCCAGATGGAACGTTGGAAATAAGGCGCACGAATCCGCCTACCACGCGATGGAGGGCTGAAAAAGGGTATTACAAAAAAGACAAACCGTATAATGAAAATCAAGTTATAAAATTACTTCCAGATCAATCGCGCTTCATCATGCTGATCAGTGAAAGCAATGCGCCCACCGACAAAGGGCTGGAAAAAGTGGGGGCCACTATATTTTATTTGGATACCGAATCAAACCCTTTGAAATGGGTGAGCCATCCAACGTATGAAGCCGAACAAAAGGGTCAATTATTGGTGCAAGAACGACTCCCCATCCCTTCTCGATACGAGAGTTCCATAAGTTATTCAATCATCGAATGTCAAGCGCTTTACTCCTACGCCCATGATTTTATGTCGCGCTATGACAATCCCGACCTGATGATGCAGAAATCAGCATGGGAGGAACGCTGTAAGACCTCTCCGAAGGACATTGTGATAGCCATGGATATGTTGACGCTCGATCTCAACAGCAATGGTGCAAAGGAAAAATGGAAAATATGGGTGAGCAATGGACAAGTCGTTAATGCCATTGGAATGGAATTTTCGAATGCAGGTTATTCGCTCATGTCATCGGCCGAATACGCTGGCGCAATCGCAGATATGGAGTCCGTAAAAAAAGTAATATCCAAATCCAAAGACGGGTATGCCGCCTTTAGCAGCTATGAAGCAAGTGACTTTATCCCACGAATCGACCGAGAATATGCGCAGTACGATGACCGACTGAGTGAACTTGAAATCCCGTGGGTATCCATCCATGGATCTAATCTGAATGGCAGCGTATATAGTTTTTCCGACGACGAAAAAGTGAGTCAAGTGTTTGCACAGATGAAGTATCCGGAAGCTTGCAAAAAAAACGGGATCGGCGGCATGGTTCCGATTGAAATCAAAATCGACGAGGCTGGCCGTATTCAAGCAATCACTCCGGACAATCCCATTAAATCGATGCAGCCTTTGGTCAAAGAAGCGCTTCGCCTTACCGCCCTTTTACCGACTGTTCAATCACGTTATTTGACAGAGTCATCTGATCAGTCCAAAATCTATCTCTTATTCTATTTTCAACCCTGACATGCGACACCTCACGCTCCTTCTGATCGCTTTCGCATGCTCCCATTGGAGCTTCGGTCGCACTCCCAAAACGGGATACATTTATCCAGCCTTTGAAGTGACATTGGATGCTGATCTTTGGTCATTTGATCATCAAACTCCCAGTTATTTGCAGGTATCGGGATACTTTCAATCCGAAAAACAAAGCTTCGAATATCTACCAAGCGGCCTTAGAATTGACATGCGCATGCACATCCTGCCTTTTCCAGTCAAGCTGGCGGATCTGGACACTGTGAGCAATCGCAACTTCGGCAAGGTGTATAAAAACCTCTATCGAGCGTATCATTCCGAATACATGCAGGCCAGTTTTTATCTTGTTTTCGAGCCTGGTTATTATCTTTTTCTCGAGTGCAACAAAAGCCTGACTGACGCCGAAAATGAAGGCGTTGTAAAGCAACTCATAGAAGCAATAACCTACATTGGAACCAAAGAAATGGATCGTCGCGCAGGCTATCCGTTGCCTTTAAGTAGTGCTCAAGATAGTTTGAAGCGCATTCGCAAAAAGGCCTGTTTGGAGCAACACCCCAAACTCGGCACAGAATATTACATCGATCATTTGTTGCTTCTGGATTTACAACATGGTTTCACATTTGAGCGATGGGAAAAAGAAATGATGATCGAACACAACATGCAGTACTCTGAGGTAGATATGGCTCTGGCAGATGCACAAATCAGGATTCCTGCGAATGTGGAATGGCTGATGAAATTCATGCCCGATCATTATTTCCAATTGGACCACGACTCGTACAAAGAACTGCGCCGTTATATCCACCGCAAGTCACCAGAGATCGATTACAGAGTGGATCGCATTACACGAAAAAGTTACAAAAACGGAGTCGCTTTTCTCATATCATCCGAAGACACCTTGCGCTTTTTCAATGTGCACGTGGATGCCGATAAGAAGGTTAGTAGCTACAATTATTATATCTACCGCGACCTTACAGAAGACCCCGAAATATCAGAGCCCTTGATGATCGGAGATAAGCCCAATGAAAATGTATGGACCCATACCACGCTCACTCCATCGAACGATTTGTATTTGATCAACAAAAGCAATAGCCATTGGGTAAAGGACTTTCGAAAATCCACATTCAGCACGACCAGTTTGCATAGCACTGGGCACCCTTTCAATGCTCCCATCATTTTTGAGGAACCTCAAAATCTCGAAAACTATGATCTACTTGTGGAATACAAAAACGATCAGCGCGATGGAGAATCCAATTACTTCGTCATGATGGGGCTGATCAAAAACTTCAAAGGACAGCCTATAGAAAGAGGGCACGAGATGCCACAGGTTAGCTATGTGCAACGGGGGGAAGCTTTCAAAAGACCCTTGCTCAAAAGTCCACTTTTGGTGAGTGACTTTGATGAAGACCAACAACCAGAATTTACAATTTGTTATGTCTCCGAGGGTACGATTGTCTTTGCCGACTGCCGCGAACTATCCGCCAAAGGAGTTGAAAGATGGCCAATCGAAAAATGTCGAAAACACTTGTTAGCTCGCGTTGAACTTTATGAGCTCTGTATCATGAGCTTCCAATACAAGGAAAGCCAATTGGATGAATTTTTATCCGAAGTAGAATTATCTGATGGCGATTATTATGGTGAAGATTTTCCGGTTGTTATGGAAGACATTGGTTATTATGACAGTCCAGTGGAAGATGTGTATCAAGGATATCCTTCGACCTCCAAAGTATACGAATCCTATGAATGCAGCATGGGCGCCAGCTTCCCTGGTGGTGAAAAAGCGATGGAAAAATACATTGCTTCCAATATGAATAAACCCTCATTGGCACTGGATGCCGATGTGGTGGTGTACGTTACATGCAACATATTGGTCAACGGTGCTGTACAGGTGGAAAACGCCATGAACAGCAATGGAAAGACCGATGACTTTACCAATGAAGCCAAGCGTTTGGTGGCCAATATGCCTTTATGGACGCCTGCAAAGAAGGAAGACACCAACGTTCCGATGAAAAAGATCATTCCAATTGTATTCAAAAAATAGCAGCCATTTTCCTGGCCAAAGACTGCTCGAAACAATGTAAAATCAATACACTTAAGCGTTAATTTTGTGGCCCGTTACAAAATTTAGATCGACATGAATCCTATCCAAATGGTGGACTTGAAAGTCCAATATCAGCATATACAAAATGAAATTGATCACGCTTTGAAATCCGTGATGGAGAACACCGCGTTTATCAATGGTCCTGAAGTGAAATCCTTCCAAGAGGAATTGCAAGCGCATCTTGATGTGAAACACGTCATTGCATGCGCCAATGGGACAGATGCATTGCAAATCGCGATGATGGCCTTGGACCTTCAGCCCGGAGATGAGGTGATCACCGCATCCTTCACCTATGTGGCGACTGCAGAGGTGATTGCCTTGCTCAAACTTACCCCTGTATTGGTAGATGTAGATCCACACACCTTCAACATCGATCCTGTGGCTGTCGAAAAGGCCATTACATCCAAAACAAGAGCCATTGTGCCTGTGCATTTATTTGGTCAATGTGCCAATATGGATGCCATCATGGACATCGCGCTCAAACATGATCTATTTGTGATTGAAGACACCGCTCAGGCGATCGGTGCCAAATACACCCACCAATCGGGTGAAGTAAGCAGCGCTGGCTGCATTGGCCATATTGGCGCAACCAGCTTTTTCCCGAGCAAAAACCTGGGGTGTTATGGCGATGGCGGTGCCTTATTCACCAATGATGATCAGCTCGCTGAACGCATTCGCATGATCGCCAATCACGGTCAAAAAATTCGATATTACCATGATATCGTTGGAATCAATTCTCGCTTGGACTCGATGCAAGCTGCGATTCTTCGCATCAAACTGCGCAAACTAAATGACTATACAGCTGCTCGAAACAAGGCTGCTTCGTTTTACGATCACGCATTTGCGGATTGCGCGCAACTGACCATACCTGCTCGAGCCAAGAACAGCACGCACGTGTTTCATCAATATACACTTGTTACGAATGGCATTGACCGCTTTAAACTGCAAGAATATCTTGCCACCAAGAACATTCCATCGATGGTGTATTATCCTGTTCCTTTGCACATGCAAAAGGCTTATGCCGATGTGCGCTACAAAGAAGGTGACTTCCCTATTACGGAGGAACTTTGTAAGCATGTCATTTCCTTGCCCATGCACACTGAGTTAACAGAAGAGCAACTTCAGTTGATTGTGAGTGAGGTAAAAGCTTTTCTGGCCCTGTAACCAAAAGGAATGCGCAAGAAGGATAAAGCAATCTACATCATGGAGGAGCTTGAAAAGCTCTATCCTTCCACACCAGTACCTCTTGATCATTACAGCGCGTACACTTTATTAATTGCTGTATTGCTTTCGGCGCAATGCACGGATGTTCGCGTCAATCAAGTCACTCCCGCACTTTTCAGATTGGCCGATACCGCACCCAAAATGGCTCAACAGAAAGTCAAGGACATCGAAAATATCATTCGACCCTGCGGTTTATCGCCAGCAAAAAGTAAAAATATTCTCAGTTTATCGCAGCGTTTGACGGCTGAATTCGATGGTGAAGTACCCGATAGTTGGGAAGTACTTGAATCATTGCCGGGTGTGGGGCATAAAACTGCTTCTGTAGTGATGTCTCAGTGGTTTGGTCACCCTGCATTTCCAGTCGATACACACATCCACCGCTTGATGTATCGCTGGGGTTTGACCAGTGGAAAAAATGTGACTCAAACAGAAGCAGATGCAAAAAAATTGTTTCCAGAATCCAGCTGGAATAAACTCCACTTGCAGATTATTTTTTATGGCCGCGAATACAGCCCTGCGCGAGGAGCAAGTGTAGAAAAGGACTTTATCACCATGCATGTCGCTGGCAAAATCAAATCACTCGCATGAAGGACCATCCTTACCGATATGGATTTCGCAACAATTATCGCGGCAACATGCCGCTGACCGAAATGTTGTTGAAAGATCTCATTGATTTTTTTAAATCGCTGTACTATCGTTTTCACCACAAAGGCGAATTACCGACCATCGTTGTCTATCCAGATTTTCCCAGTAAAAAAACCACTATTTACAAGATCGCCAAGGCATTGAAATACAGGCTGACCAACAAACCTGTAGAAGCCAATTTGGTTATCTATTTTGAAGATACGACCATCGGCGACACAACTAATATTGAACGATATTATGGCAACCGTCGAATCCTCAACGGCGCATGCCGCGACATCTCAAAACAAAAAGTGGATGCCACACATCTCACCGTGTTGGGATACAATACCTTCATCGATCCAACTAAGTACGTTGGCACTGCGCTCAGCAAAAGCGATGACAATGCAAAGCACGATGGTCAGGCGATCTTATGCCCCATTGCCTCTCCCGATCCGAGCAAAATCTACCAGATCATCTTGGACAACACGGTGAATGCCGAAGAGGTGGTCGATATGCGCGTGCCCGTCTATGGATCTCACATTCCGCTAGTCTATCAGAAATACAAACGCATGAATGTCCGATACACCAATGAAGTACATCGTACCACATTGCATCGGACAGATGAATTATTGTCCTCAAATGAGCAAGATCAAATCATCGCATTTGCCAAGATGATGGGGGCTGATTGGTGCGAACTGGATGTGCTGCGTCATCGCGGCGACGGTAAGATTTACATTGTGGATCTAAACAAAACAGCATACGGTCCGCCTGCTGAGCTGCCGCAAAAAGAAGAAGCAGTGGCCTTGTTGACAGCGTCATTTCGAAATGCATTTGTTTGATTCACGTCCGCTCTTGTCAGGCGAAATCGGTCGCCACGGAGCCACATTGATCAGCACACTGGATTTTACATGCTACCCATGGGTGCGTGCTTCTCTGTTATTTAATGTTGCTCGTTGAGCCCTTTGAGGATTCTGCGATCCACATAAAAGGTACCAAAAGGAATGATGCAGGCCAATAACACTTTCCATGTGCGATTTGTGAAGCTCCATTTTTGTTCGATGGACACATATAAGGTAGTGAGTACGAAGAACAAAAACAAGACGCCATGAATGGGACCTATCACCGCGACCCCTTCCGACCACTGTGCCAAACGTTTGAGAGGAACCGCGACACACATCAATAAAATAAGGGATGTCCCCTCCAAAATGCCAAGCAATCGCAGTAGGCCAATCGGTGTTTTAATATTCATAGCACAAAGGTATATCATCCCAACGTTTCCTTTTGCATCGTCAGATCGGCCCATTTTAGCTTTTGAAGCAGCAGATTGCCACTTTTTTTTGGTTTTGTAAGCTGCGATCACCCTATTTTTGAGCACCTGATAATGAATCGGTTGTATTTTAACAAACCCATCCAAAATGAAACAAACTATTCTTCTCCTTGCTTTTTTAGCTGCGTCACTGTTTGTGTGCGTGCGCGTTGCAGCTCAATCAGAGCCCCATTTCAAAGCTGGAGCCTATAGCGTGCAAGACGGTGCATCCACTACCCAATTCGACCTTACGGTGAGCAGCGAGGAATTGCAGCACATAAAAAGTATTTTGATCAATTGCGGCCCCAATGTGCATGTTCTGGATACCCTAACAGCGAATGGATATCATATCGAGCTGCGTATTGAAGAGCAAACAGGCCCAGAATATGTGGCCAAACTGATGATGGTTGTTGGTTTTCAACATTATTACCTCGGTGATCAACGCAAGGAAATTGCCCTCTTGGCCTCCGATCTTTTGCCGTCATAATATCTGCACACACCCTTCCCATGAAAAAAATAGGAGTCTTATTGTTTTGCCTGTGTGTTTGGCAGCACATCCAAAGCCAAGTGAATGCTGGATCAGACACATTGCTTTGCATTCCAGCACCAGTAACATTGTCCGCAGAAGTGACTGGCATCATGGGTACCACCGCCTATACTTTGGCGCCCGCTGCATGGTCACCCGAACCCGTTGCAGGCACTAGCATTGGTCTAGGTGACGACGCTATTAGCCCGGTGCAACCCATAGGTTTCAACTTCTGTTTTTTTGGCAATAGCTACTCACAATTCTATATTGGATCGAACGGTTGGATTGGTTTTACAGGAGGTCAACCCACGGCATTTACATCCCAAACACTGCCCAACACGGGGGCCAATGTCCCCAAGAACTGTATCATGGGGCCTTGGCAAGATTGGCACCCAGGCACCGGAAACAATGTGGGGAACTATATCAAATATCAAACAGTGGGTACCGCTCCCAACCGGAAGCTGATCGTGACATGGGATAATGTGCCGATGTTTTCTTGCACCAATAATTTGGGGAAATTTCAAATTGTGCTCTTCGAAACATCCAATGTGATCCGAAGCAATATCTTTAATAAACCCACTTGCGCTTGGGCCGGCGGCAACGCCACACAAGGCATACATAACTTAGCTGGTACCGTGGCTTATACAGTGCCCGGGCGCAATTCGGCCAACTGGACAGCCACCAACGAAACGCATGAATACACGCCCAATGGAATAGTTTGGACTCAAAACGGGATCCCCGTCGGCTCCACCGAATCCATTACTGTCACACCTTCACAAACCACGACCTATGTGGCCACCGTCGCGCTATGCAGTGGTGTTTTTTACAGTGATGAAGTTACGGTGACCATTGGAAGCGATTTGGATTTTAGCCCATCCACGGTGGTGCCAACCAACTGCTCCAATACAGTGGGCAGCATCAACGTGTCAACTATAGGCGGCAGCACAGGTCCTTTCACCTACGTATGGGAAGGTCTTGAAAGTACATCGGGCGTTTTGACGGACTTGGACGACGGAACTTATCAGCTCACTATGACCGATGAAAGCAATGGTTGTATCTACGAAGCTTCCTTCGAAGTACCTGTGAGCTCGACGCTTTCGCTTGTCACCAGCGACAATGATATTTCTTGCAACGGCGCCAATGACGGCCAAGCATCGGTGATCGCTACAAGTAATTTTCCAGGATTTACCTATGCTTGGTCTGATGACCTGCAACAAACGACTCCAGAAATATCCAATCTTTCCTCAGGACTGTATAGTGTTGAAGTAACCGATGCAGATGGATGCACGGAAACTGCGATTGTGATTATTTCTGAACCATCGCCGTTGAATCTCTCTTTCAACAGCACACTCATCTCTTGCCCTGAGGGAAATGACGGAACGATAACGGCAGTGCCTTCTGGAGGTGTGGGCAATTACAGTCTTCTATGGGCCAATAATTTCGTCGGCAGCACCTTATCCAATTTGTCTGAAGGAGCATACGATGTGACTTTATTCGATGGGAATGGCTGCGCGTTGGAAGGAAGTTTTACCATTTCGGATCCCGAACCCATTGGTGCCAATTTCATTGTAAATGCCCCAAGCTGTGCAGGTATTGAGGACGGTATTGTGGCTGTTCAAGGCAATGGAGGCAACGCACCTTATACGTATTATTGGCCAGCCGCCAACACCTTTGGGGATGTATTGGATGGCCTCACCAGCGGTA
>JAIYCK010000062.1 GCA_027488055.1 Flavobacteriales bacterium
ACCCGTGCCGTGCGCGGAGGTACAGGCCACGCCAAGGCTGCAGGCAATTATGGTGCATCGCTTTATCCCACACAAGTGGCCAAAGATGCAGGTTTCGCTCAAATCTTATGGACGGATTCGCAAGAGCACGCCTACTTTGAGGAAAGCGGAACCATGAATGTGGTCTTCCAATCGGGTCAACGCATTATGACTCCGATGCTCAGCGATAGTATTTTGAATGGCGTGACCCGCGATTCGGTGTTGCAAATTGGCCGCGACATGGGTTATACCGTGGAGGAGCGACAAGTGAGTGTGCATGAGATCGTTGATTTGATGCGCGAAGGCAAATTGGACGCGGCTTTTGGAGTCGGTACAGCTGCCACAATAGCACCCATTCGCAGCATCACCTATGGCGAGGAAGAGTTTACCCTCAAAGCCCAAACAGCAGAGGATTTCCCTGAGAAGGCATCCACACACCTGGATCAGTTGAAGCGCGGCATGTTGGCGGATCCCCATCATTGGAATTTGCGTATCATGTAATTTGGGTGCGGAGAAGATAAATTTCGTTTTTTGCGGGCTTCTTCGTAGGTTTGACGAGCATTAGCATTAAACATATGTGGAAAGAGATTGACAATAAGCTCATCAGAGAGTTTCGATTCAAAGATTTTCAGGAGGCATTTACCTTCATGACGAGGGTGGCCTTCATCGCTGAAAAGATGAATCACCATCCGGCATGGTTCAATGTGTACAACTACGTGAAACTGGAACTCAGTACGCACGATGCGGGCGATATCATCACCGAAAAGGATCGCAAACTTGCGCTCGCGATTGATGAAATTCTTCAATAATCCCCGTGTCCTTTTTTTTATAAAACCATTCCTAGTACTTTTGCCACAGAATTGGTGAGGTCCATACTTCGTGATTCTACCTGCAAAGAAAATATTTTATTTTGAATATGTCAGAATTGAAAAACACACCTGCGGTCAATGCTACCTCGGGATCAATTACTGGTGCGATGTCCACATTTGACCACGAACAAGTGGTTTTTTGCCAAGATAATGCGACTGGTTTAAAAGCTATCATAGCCGTTCACAACACCACTTTGGGCCCAGCCGTCGGCGGCACACGCATGTGGGCCTATGCCAACGAATCAGAAGCCATTACCGATGTGTTGCGTCTTTCACGCGGCATGACGTACAAAAGTGCGCTCGCTGGTTTGAATATTGGCGGAGGCAAGGCTGTGATCATTGGGAATGCCCGCACAGAAAAGTCAGAAGCGCTTGTCCGTCGATTTGGCAAGTTTGTCAATAGTTTGGGTGGTAAATACATCACCGCAGAAGACGTAGGGATCTCAACACGCGACATGGAATATGTGAAAATGGAAACCAACCATGTGGTGGGTTTGCCTGAGTATCGCGGCGGCAGCGGTGATCCGAGTCCAGTAACGGCTTATGGAGTATACATGGGCATGAAAGCCAGCGTGAAACATTTGACCGGCAACGACTCATTGGCTGGCAAAAAAGTATTGGTGCAAGGAGTGGGTCACGTAGGTGAATACCTCGTCGATCACTTGGTCAAAGAAAATGCGAAGGTGATTATTGCGGATATCTACGAAGATCGCGTGAAACATGTGGTGGACACCTATGGTGTAAAAGCAGTGCATGTGGATGAAGTGTATCAGCAAGACATGGACATTTACAGTCCGTGCGCTTTGGGAGCCACTGTGAATGATGACACCTTGGAGCTTTTGAATTGTTCCATCATTTGCGGTGCCGCCAACAACCAGTTGAAGGACGAAACCGTGCACGGAGTGAAGGTATTGGACAAAGGCATTCTATATGCTCCAGATTATTTGGTGAATGCGGGCGGAATTATCAATTGCTATTGGGAAATCATTGGATACAATCGCAATGCAGCATTGGCTCAAGCAGAGCAAATCTACCAAACCGCTTTAAATATTTATAAAAAATCGGGTGAGGAAAACATTCCAACATACCTTGCAGCAAATCAACTCGCAGAGGCTAGAATTGCAGCCGTAGGAGAGATGAAGAAGAAGATTTAAAATTGCGGCTTGTGAAATAGCCACGGGGGGAAAACGTTATAGAAAATTTTCCAGCGGAAAAGACTGCTGGACAAGTATCCATATCATGCTGAACAGAAGACATATTCGCATCAAGACCTTACAGGTACTTTTTGCATTTTACAGTGAAGAAAACGCTGACATCGTGCGGTACGAGAAAATGCTCTTTGAGAGTTTCGATCGCTACCGTGACTTGTACCTCGCACTTCTGACCTTGTTGCCAGAAATGCAGCACAAGGCCATTGAGAAAATTGAGGCCGGCATGAACAAAAAACTTCCAAGCAAGGAAGATTTGCATCCCAATACCAAATTTGTAACCAACCACCTGTTGCGTATTCTGAGCAACAGCAAGGTGCTTAGTAAAGCGGAAAAAGACAATCACATCAAGTGGAGAGAAAATCCAGATCTTCTCAAATCGTGCTTTAAACTTTTGACCGAAAGTGAAGACTATGTGGAATACATGGCTTCCAAAGAGCGCGGATTCAATCATGATCGCGAATTCCTCATCCGCATGTTCAAGCGTCAATTGATCAATTTCGAGATCATTCATGAATGGTTGGAAGACATCGGTATTTTCTGGAACGACGATTTGGACTTGGCAGCAAGCATGGTCATTCGCTCCTTGAAGCTGGTTACCGAAAAAGATGACGACATCAAATTGATGCCGCTATGGAAACCAGAGGACGACGAAGAAGAGTACACCAAAATTTTGTTCCGTAAGACCCTTTCATTGGGAACGGAAAGCGAAAAGATTATTCAAGCCAATTCCCCGAATTGGGACATGGATCGTATAGCGTTGATGGATTTGATTATCATGAAAATGGCCATCGCTGAAGCATTGAGTTGCGACAGCATTCCGATCAAAGTGACGATCAATGAGTACATCGAATTGGCGAAGTATTATAGCACGGACAAGTCCACGCAATTTATCAATGGGTTGTTGGACGTGATCATTCCGAAGTTGCAAGAAGAAGGCAAGATCAAGAAGTTGGGCCGTGGTCTGATTGATGGCGAATAATTCGAATGTCCGCCGCTAAAACACTCATTGTGATTGTGGGTCCTACAGCCTCGGGGAAAACTTCCTTGGCTGTAGAAGTGGCTAAGCATTTACAAACCGAGATTGTTTCAGCGGATTCGCGACAGATCTATGCCGAACTTTCCATTGGGGTGGCCAAGCCATCCGATCAGGAACTCAACGCGGTGCGTCATCACCTGATTGGCCATGTGTCCATTCATCACCCCTACAATGCGGGATCGTATGCTACAGATGCTTTGCAGGTCATTCAAAAATTATTTGAGACACATGATTATGTAGTGCTGGTTGGCGGCAGTGGTTTGTATATCAACGCTGTGCTGGAAGGAATGGATCCATTGCCGAGTGATCCTGCAGTTCGACTCAGTATCCGCGCTTTGTATGATTCTGAGGGCCTCAGCGCATTGCATGC
>JAIYCK010000399.1 GCA_027488055.1 Flavobacteriales bacterium
CGCATAAAAAGGCGACTTGCATTTGCAGCATATTCAATTGCTGCTCCGCCATGATCCTTTTGGTGCGGAGTTCAGCCGCTTTCATGTGCGGCAAGTCGCGCTGCGTAGAACTAGTCAATCCTTTGGCAAATAAAACGTCGATTTTTCGTTTAGCCTCGGTGCTCAAACTATCCCACTCCCACATCATCGCCGAAATAGAGCGCTGATAAGCGGCCTGATAATACCACGTCATCAACTTTTGTTCGAGCGCAGCCCATCTCAAATCCCTGTCCACCTTGCTCTGCGCCAAAGCGGTTTTACCTTGTTGATGTTGGATGCGATATACCGTGGGGAATTCCATTGTTTGTGTAATGCCTGGTGTCATGAATTGCGATGTTGGACTTTCCAAATACACCTGTGGAGCAGGAATAGAGACTGCTCCTTTGGCGCGCGCTTCTGCAGCCTTGATCAATTCCTCAGCAGCCATCATTTCTGGCGCATGCATGCGCATGTGCGCCTTGCATGAGTCGAGCGAAATAGATCCCTGCGCATGGCTCTGTGTGACCGCGAGCATCGCGAATACGATAAGGATTGTTCTCATAATGTTTGGCGTTTTTGTTTGTTGAAATAATCTTTCAAAGCCTTTTCGCCAAACAACTTAAAGATAGCGGGTGTGACCACCATATCTAAGATCGTCGACGAAATCAAGCCCCCCAAAATGACGGTGGCCACTGGATACAAAATTTCCTTGCCCGGTGCCTGTGGATCCAACGTAAGTGGTATAAGCGCGAGTGCTGTCACCAAGGCGGTCATCAATACGGGCACCATCCGTTCAAGTGAACCTCGAATGATCATTCGGTCATCGAAGTTTTCTTTTTCATGCGCAATCAAATGAATATAATGTGAGATCATCATGATGCCATTGCGCGAGGCGATGCCTGTCAGCGTCACAAATCCTACCAAGGTCGCGATGGAAAAAGTGCCACCCGTAAGGGCTACCGCCATTACACTTCCTATCAAAGCAAGGGGGACGTTGCACATAATTTGCAAGGCGATACGCCACGAGCTGAAATGCAGATACAACACCAAAAAGATCCCTAGCATGGCCAAGATAGCCATCCATGTCAACTGCCTGTTCGCCTCCCGTTGCGATTCGTATTGTCCTGCAAATACCAGATAAGCTCCCGCTGGCAGTTTCACCTTCGACTCGATTTGTGTTTTCAAATCCTCAGCGGTAGCAGCCAAATCGCGGCCTTCCACATTGCAGGAAACATACATTTTTCGTTGTCCGTTTTCATGCGCGATGTTGTTGATTGAATAGGTGTTCTCAATGTGCGCAATGCGCTCCAGGGGTATCAGTGTGCCGTCTGGTGCATCGATCAGTGTTTGTCGGATGTGCTCAATATTGGTGCGCCCCTCTTCGGTGGTGCGCAGAAGCACATCAAACGACTTGGGCCCATCATAAATTTGTCCCATCGTGAGACCATTGTAAAAAACCTCCAAATCGCGTGCGACTTTTCCAGCTTGCAGTCCATAACGTTTCAATGATTCGCGATCAATTTGAATGAGCAATTGAGGAACCATTTGTTGTCGTTCCATTTGCACATCGGTCGTTCCTTCCACACCTTCCATGATGCCAGCGATTTGTTGCGCTGCCGTGCGCATGTCATTGAGATCATGACAGAAAACCTTGACTGCTATCTGGGCCTTCACTCCACTCAGCAAATGCTCAACCCGGTGCGATATGGGCTGGCCTACTCCAACCGAGACCCCTTGTAGAATCTTCAACTCATTTCGCAAATCTGCGATAATATCAGCTCGCTTGCGCTCAATATCTTCGTGCAATACCACATCTATTTCGCTGTTGCTTACCGGCTCGGTGTGTTCATCCAATTCGGCTCTTCCCGTTCGCCGCGCCACACTTTTCACTTCAGGAACACGCAGCATGACACGCTCAGCCAAAGCCCCAATTCGATTGCTTTCTTCCAACGAAGTGCCAGAGGGCGCATACAGATTGATGGTAAAACTGCCCTCATTGAATGGTGGTAAAAATTCAGATCCGAAAAATGGAATGACACTGAAAGCACCAATCACCAAGACAAAGGCCACTGACAACACAGACTTTGGATGACGCAGAGTATAACCCAACAAACGCGCATCCTGCCGTTTGAGCACACGTACCAAAGGAGAGTCGCGTTTGGCTTCGTGAGGCTTCATCTTGGTCAAGAGATAACTGCACAACACGGGCGTAATGGTCAAGGAAACGATCAAAGAAGCAAGGATGCTCGTGATATAGGCAATACCCAGCGGAGCAAATATTTTTCCCTCTATCCCTTGTAAATAAAACAAAGGCAAAAACACCAAGACGACAATGATCGTCGCATACACGATGGAATTGCGTACTTCGCTGCTTGCATTGAAAATCACGCGCATTTGTTTGAATCTGTAATCCATCTGCGATTCATCTGCACCGCGTGGAAAACGCTCATTGAATTCCTTCAATCGCCGATGCACATTCTCCACATCCACAATCGCGTCATCTACCAACTCGCCGATGGCAATGGCCAAGCCTCCCAATGTCAAGGTATTGATGGATATCCCAAAGAGCTTGAATACAATGGCTGTTATGACAATTGAAAGTGGGATAGCCGTGAGTGTAATAATCGTTGTCCTGAAATTCAATAGAAATATGAATAAGACAATAATGACCAGAATAAATCCATCGCGCAGTGCTTCTTCCACATTGCCAATCGAATGTTCAATAAACTGCTTTTGTTGGAATATCTCAGGATTGACCTGAATGTGGGAAGGCAACGAAGACCGCAATTCTTGCAACGCCTGCGTAACTTGATTGGTCAATTCAACAGTGTTGGACCCTGGTTGTTTCTCCACCGTCAAGATGACTGCTGCTCCTCCGTTCACTCCTGCATCGCCTCGTTTGATGGCTGCACCCAACTGCACATCTGCGACTTGTTGAAGCAATACTGGCAAGCCCGCTTGATTGCGCAACACCGTTTGTTTGAGATCATCCAATCCCTCCGCTCTGGCCACATTGCGTATAAACACCTCTGAGCCATAGGAATTGAAAAATCCCCCTGTACTGTTGTTGGTGCTATAGGAAAGCGCTTTCTCTACGTCATCAATGGTGAGTTGATATTGCTTCAGTTTTTGGGAGGAAACCAACACCTGGTATTGAGTGCGTTCACCACCAATGGCGATGACCTGACTCACGCCTTTGATGGCCATCAGCCTGCGGCGTATAGTGAATTCACTCAGGGTGCGCAAGTCACGCGCTTGAGCTGAATCGGAACTCACCGAAATGGCCATGATCTGACCCATGATACTGCTCACAGGGCCCATGATGGGGGTGATGCCCTCTGGTAATCGCACTGTTTGAAGTCTTTCGGAGACCATTTGGCGCGCCAAATAAATATCGGTCCCCCATTCGAATTCGACATAGACCATGCCCAGGCCAATGCCCGAGTTACTTCGAATATCTTCTACCCCAGGCGAGCCATTGAGCGCTGTTTCGACAGGCAATACCACTTGGGTTTCAAGCTCTTCAGGAGCCATTCCATTGGCTTCAAGAAATATGGTTACTCGCGGCCGATTGAGATCTGGCAATACATCGATTGGTAAGAATACCAAGGTGACAGTGCCATAAACCAATAACAACGCAGCCATTGAAACAACCAATAAACGGTTGTTCAGCGAGAACCGAATGAGTCGGTTCAACATAAAAATTAAATTTAATAAATAAGATAAATGGAGAATGGCCGCTAACGGCTATAACTTATCCTATCTTGGGAGGTTGCCAGATTTCAGCAGCGAATGTGCGAATGTGCGGGCTGGTGTAGTATGCGTTTTTGGGACACGATTGGGGGTCAACAAAACCTTTTTCTAACTGCAGTGCAGCAAATGTTGCCTCTACGACCACAGGATGAAAATCGACATGTTGGAAGGGAAGATCAGCATGGGCATCGCGCTGATCGCAGTGGAAATGTTGAGCACAATAATGATCGTGGATGTAGGCGAAGATATGGATATCCGGGTTGCTATCTTGATGCATTAAAAAGTGTGATACCAGTGCTTGCAGCTTGACAAGCTCCGAAAGATTGACATATCCCGTCAAGAATATCGTCACCATAAAGATGGCTCCCATTCTACGCATAATGACAAAATTAGGAATTCTCCAGCGAAAGTCACGATATATGGTCCGTATTTTTTAAATTGCCATCCTATTTCTAGCGCTATCTCCAATGAAAAACATATTGATTCGAGCCACATACATTCTAGCATGCATACTCTCAACGAGCGGTATTATCGGACAATGCGAATGCGGTGAAGATCTCACACCACCGACGTTTGCAGGCGACGTTGATGTCTCGCTAGATCAATGTGCCGAAAACACCGAGCCATATGCATTAATCGTCTCGGACAATTGCACAGAAAACCCAAGTGTCAATGTAACCCCAGTGCTTATTTCCAGTGAGTATTGTGGGCTTACCCCAATAATCACCTCTGCGTGTGAAATCGCTGAGCCTTGGAACTTAAAGATAAACAACATCACTGACGGCATGGGCAGCTTCCACGCATTGTCCTTTGGTTTTCGTCGTTTAGCGGATGGGAACGCTCGATTGACTGGGCTGCTTCAGAGCACGCGAGACACATCGGCATATATTGAGGTGTCCATTCTTTTGGAAGGCGAATTGGTTTGGTCTCAGCTCTTAAACGAAAACCCGATGAACGTTTACCGCCCAAACTGTTCCGGTATCGATGCGCTTTATCAAACTTGGAGTTATTACAGGATCAGCCCCGATAATTCATACCTTGAAGGAAGAGGTACAATGGAAGGGACACTTCTATATCTAAATCCTTATCCTGCTGACTTTACCGAAAGGGTCCAAATAGGAAACGGGGCAAATACATTCAATTTGAATCACGGCCTTTGGGCGCAGTGCACCTTTTCCGGCAGCTTGGTTTATAGCGGAACAAATTTGTCAATTGACATTGCTGAATTGGGACAAATTGCAGGTGACTTTACCTGTTGTGCCAGCGAAATGAATGAGCTCAAATACAACGCAACCGATAATTGCAATAACCTCGGCACGGCAATTCAATGGGTTGAAATACGGGATAGCGATTTACCTGTATTCTCAACGACCCCTCAAAGCTATGAACAAATCATTTGCGATGGTTATCCGATAAATACACCCAGCGCATATGACCAATGCAGCGATGTGACCGTTAGCGCATTCCAGTTAAATACCAATTACTGGTTTGTTGCCACCGATGCCTGTGGCAACAACTCCATCAGCAAAAGTCAAATAACTGTGCTTCCGGCGTTAGGTGAAACCTGTGATTACTACGGTTGCACAAATCCATTGTCCGCTCAGTACAATCCAAATGCAATAATCGATGATGGTTCATGCAACTTCTACCAAATCACTGCCATTGCGTTTATTGATAACAATTTCAACGGATCTTTTGATGCCAATGAAGCTCCTTTGCAAGGTGCCACGATCACTACGTCAGCAGAACTAGGATCGTTCATCACGGATCAATTTGGTTCGACCCAATTCTTCATTGATCGCAATTCCGAAGACAACCTGATATCCATCGATTATTCTTCAACAGGATTCATAGATCCCACCACACCCGAAGAAATTGTGATGAGCGGATTCAACGTTTCTCCGATTGTGTATTTCGGTGTAGTTCCCGGTTTCAATCAAGACAATCCGCTTTACTTGAATTTAGTCGCCCAATCATTGCCCTGCCAAAACAATGAATTTGATCTCGAAGTGAGTCTAACCAATACATTTACCAACACCATCAGCGGAACCATTGTATCTTTTGTTCTTCCCGAGTACTGCACGCTCGTAAATGCTGCAAACTTATTGGCCCAATTGGGAGATACCATCTATATGGAAATGCCGACAATCAACCAAGGAGCATCATCCACCGCCAAAATGACATTGGCAGTGGACCGCGAATCCCTCATAGCATCGGGTGCTACTGATTTCACAGTCCAATCGCTAATAACCAACTACAACATTCAAAATGAACATCGTTTCCCGATTTATTGCGAGGGAAACAACAACGCAGCTTTGTCTGCTGCGCCCGGGGTGAACAATGACGAGATGCTCATTACTCCCCAAAAGATAAATTACCACTTTACATATACCGCCACAGCCTTAACTACCGACTTTGATCTGACCATCCTACCATCCACAACCGACATCCCTTTTGATCCACAAAGCATAGCATCCGATAAAATCTATAGCTTGGAAATAAGCAATAATCCTTTGCGTTACGATCTTCATTTCGACAATTTGACCCTTGAAGAAGGAGAAAGCATTTCGTTAACTTATGCCATCGATGCTTCTGAAGAACAAAATGGCAGGCTCATTTCACAGCGTATTCAATTCATCGCTAATGGGGTGTATGGCACATCCAACTGGGTGGATCGCAAAATCGTTGACTGTAGATCATACGACATAACCTACTCTAGCAATCTGGAATCTTGTTTAACCAACCTTGAGTTCTATAGCGAGAGTGACTTCTATACCAACTTTAATTGGTATGTCAATGATAGTCTTTACCTGTCGGCCTCCAATGCGTTGATTATATCGCCCGACGATACACTTGAGACAATACGCATCGAGGCATACAACTTTATATGTCAAACGTCTGAAGTGATCGCTATTGAGGACGTTTTTATAGCCAACACCTTAGAGATAAGCCATACGGAAACTTCTTTTTGTGCCGGTGAGCCCGTGACCTTTACGGCACTATCAAACAGCGACTCTGTGCGTTGGTACATCAATGACGAATTGCTATCAACGGGCATTTCTTTCCAAGCATTTGAATCAGGATCTGTGATTGCTGAGGTTGCTGAAAATGGACCTTGCCCAGCGATTTCTCGACAAGTGGATATCCAGCAAATCGCTCTGCCACAAGTTCAAATCGATTTCGACAACGATTCAACAATCTGTGAAAACGAAAGCCAACTCGTGCTCTTCTCTGCAAATCAACCCAACTACACGATCTTCCTCAACGATCTTATTGCTACTGAAAACCCATTAACCATAGACACAACGTCAACTGTTTTGATCACAGCAAGCAACTTATGTGGCTCGACTCAAGAAGAGCAATCGTTCACATTTGTTTCCCTGCCAGAAATTGGATTCGAAACCATTGGCAACACCTCCTTCTGTGATGGAGAATCCGTCAATATCAATGTTGAAGGCTCCGGCGACATCGTGGTGTTGGCAAACAATCAGCAAGTCACTAGCCTTCCATTCAATGTATTCGATAACACATCGCTTTTGGCCACAGCCAGCAACATCTGTGGCAGTGTCTCCGAAGAACTGAACATCGTCGTGTATCCCATACCTTCGGCTGATTTCACCTACGACAATACCGCTCAGTCTATCACAGCAATCGATGAAGGTCAATACCAATGGCTGCTCAATGGCCAACCCATTAGCGATGCGGTCATTCAGACCTATTTCATCACAGAAACAGGGCCTTACTCGCTCACTATTGTTTCTCCCTTTGGATGCCAAAATACCTCGAGCATTGAGTTCATCAATTACTTGATGCTCCAGGAACCAAGCGCAGACGATGTAGAAATATTCCCCAACCCCGCCAATGAATATGTCCAAATACGAAACACTTCTCAGTCTTGGACTACACCGTTTAGCATCTACAATGAACTCGGTCAACTCATGCGAAACCAATTCATCTACCCTGGAAAAACTGTTGCTATTGATGTACAGCATTGGCCAAGCGGAATATACATCGTTGTTTGGAATAACCACAGCAAAAAACTTACTGTGAATTGATGGCCAGCACCTGCAGGCCACCTGAATTCGCTCTTATCCGCGAGAGCTTACTGCATTGGTAAAAGTAAAAATCCGACATTGCCATCCAATTTGGCATGCTTGAGCAGATCCTACTTGGACTCACCGTCCTAAGCCTCAAAACCAGCCAATGATGGCATATACAGCCATTGCCTGATCTTTACTATCCTTCAAACTACTGAGCGCACCGGTCAAAGCGCAATCATATTCACTTGTTTGGAAAAGAGCAAGAAAAATAATCATTTATCTCGGGTTAAAGTTCAGTCATTGCCGACGTCCGATGATCAAAATCCATCGTAAAAGACCACCAACTGGGCAGAAGCACCATGCCTCCCCGCAAATTTCGCACAAAAGAAAAGAGGCTGTCTCAACATGGGAGACAGCCTCTTTTCAATATTGTTCCGCTGATATTTCTTCAGCTCAAAAGCTACATTTATTTTACTAGCGCAATGTGAAATTCACTGGTACAGTCATCGATAAACGAACCTCTTTACCGTTTTGACGCGCAGCCTTGAATTTCTTCAATTTCTTCACTGCTTTCTCAGCTTCGGTGCTTAGGTTTTTACCTCCTGTAACTCCGCGAACCACTTTTACGTTGGTTACTGAACCGTCCTTTTCAACAACAAATTGAACGTATACCTTTCCTTGAATACCGTTTTCACGTTCCATTTCAGGATAGTCAATGTTGCTCTGAATATCAAGGGTCATAGCAGCCTCACCGCCTGGGTATTGTGGCATTTCGGCCGCAAAGGTCACTGGCTCTTCTATTTTCACCTCTTCCTTCACCTCTTCCTTCTGCGGTGCAGTAGGCCCCATTGGGCCATTTTCTCCCTCTTTGTCTTCATCGCCTACATTCTCATCCTTCACATCATCTTGTGATGGTGGTGGATCTTCCACTTTGGCTTCTACTACTTCGATCTCAGTGAATTTAATCTGTTTGATCGTTGGTGGCGGTGGTGGTGGTGGCGGGGGTGGTGGCGGTGGTGGTGGTGCATCATCTGCCTTAGGTGGCTCAATCATTTCCACGATTTTCTCCACTGGCAATTCTTCCACATTTTCCACGTGCTCACCAAACAACACGGGAGCTCCAAAGCCAACAGCCGCCATAGACACTGTGAATGCCAAGGCAACAGCCAAGTTCACACCATGTGACTTACGGATTTTGTAGGCCCCATATTCTTTGAGCTTATCTTGAAACACCAAGGTATTTCTATTTTGGCTCAAGACATTGTTCCACCCCAAATCAATACTGACCAAGGTGATCAGGGCAGCCATTCCGACAAATATTAATATGATTGTCATATACTGTATGTTTTTATGTTTTGTGAAGGGGAGTACAGGCCTGCATTCCCATCGTTCACCAAAAAATCATTTTTTTATAATCCCAATTCGGCGGTACGCTGTCTCACTGCAATTGCTTCGCTCTCGGCCATATCTTGAATGGCACGTTTACGCACATTGCAAATTTCCAATTCATCTACCGCATTGATTACATTCTTATACTTCGTTTCCGGAATTGTTTTCACAATCACGAATGGAGCTTCATCGGCACCGGTCAAATCGCCAAATTGTTCTTGGTATTCTTCCTTCGACATTTCCTTGTTGTTGTAGCGTGTTTTCAACGCATTCACCGCTTCGATAATGCTTCTATTGCGGTCCAACAACATTTTGCGAATTCCATCTTTGGAAAAATTCGACAACTCCAACACCGTTGAATCTGGTTTGAAGAAACCCTTGTAATAATACACTTCGTTTTCCTTTTCTCCTAGCAAGATAGTCGTTGCTAAGTCCTTATTCAATTTGGTTTTGGTGTCATCGTCCTTGGCCTCTTTGGGGTAAATGATTTCCATTGCCTTTGGCTTGGCCAATGTGGCTGCCAAGACGAAGAAGGTCAAAAGCAAGAACGCCAAATCCACCATGGGCGTCATGTCGATTCGAGCTGAGCCTTTTTTTGCGGTCTTTTTGCCGTGTTTACCACCGCCTCCACCGCCATCTACTATTTCTGCCATGTTATGCTCTTATTGATCTTTTTAAATATTTGCTCTAAGAAAGCCCTTATTGATCGCCATTTACTTTGGCATCGGGCGCTTCTGAACCTTTCAAATTGGTCACCATATTGAATTGGTAGATCGAATTATCGCGGAACGTATCGACTACTTTTTTCACTTTGGCGTACTCGGTCTCAGCATCTGCTTTGATAGCATAACTTAGACCGTTTTTCTTGTCCTTCAAATCTTCTGTGGTCAAGCCTTGTTCATTGGCATCGTCCAAGAAACCTTGGTAACCATCCAATATCCATGCGCTCAATTGGTTGTCCAAAGAGTCCGTAGGAATTCCCTTGGTCAATTTGTCCATTTGTTCTTTCATGTCGTTGTCGGCAGTCAGATATTTCGGCAAATTCGCCACGCTTTGACCGAAAGTACCCATATTGACAAAATTGTCGATTTGGGTTTGGGTCAATTGCATGGTGGGGTAGCGTTGCATCAAATGACCCAACGTATACTCACGTATTTTTTTTCCAGAAATATCGAAGAAAACGCGACCTTCTTTGTCCACGGTCACCAACATTACCTTTTCAGGAAGTTGGATTTCCGAAGTTGCGCTTGGTGGCTCAGCTTCCACTGGCTCCATATTACGAAACTTGGCCGTCAACATGAAGAACGTTACCAACAAGAAGGCAAGGTCAACCATGGGCGTCATGTCCAGGCTGGGTGCACTTTTGGGTACTTTAATTTTTGGCATCGTTCTGTTTCTTAATTAGTATTGCTATGATTCAATTCCAAAAGGAAGTGAAACAATTAGTGCTTTGCAGCAAATGTTTGTGCTACAGAGAAACCAGCCTCATCGATACCGTACGTCAATGCGTCGATACGATTGCTAAAGAAGTTAAAGAACAAGATTGCCACGGCAGAGGCCGCGATACCCAAGAAGGTATTGATAAGTGCTTCAGAGATACCCACAGAAAGTTGAGCTGGATCTGGCACACCGGCAGACATCGCTTGGAACGACTTGATCATACCCGATACAGTACCCAATAGTCCGATCAATACACCCAAAGAAGCGCAAGTAGACAATACCACCAAGTTCTTTGACAACATTGGAAGCTCCAATGAAGTAGCTTCTTCCAATTCTTGTTTCAACGAAGTGATTTTGGATTCCTTATCCATGTTGGTGTCGGTAGACAACGCTTTGTATTTGTCCAATCCAGCGCGCATTACAGCGCCTACTGAACCTTTTTGTTTGTTACAAGCTGCAATGGCTTCATCAATTTTACCATTGTTGAGCAATCCACGTACGTTGCGGATGAAAGTATCCACATTGCCCTTTCCACGTGATTGGAACAAGCTGATCAAACGCTCAAAGAAGAAAGTGATTACGATGATGTTCACTGCGATAAGAAGCGGAACGATCCATCCACCTTTGTATACTGTTCCCATCAAATTGTGAGGATGGCCCAAAATTGGATCATTGCCTTCGAAGTTGGATGGACTTCCAAGTGCATAGATATAGATGAGTACACCTACCACTATGGCAACAGGAATAGCAATGTACGGGAAGATAGAGGTGAAATTAAGGCCTCCTGACTTTTGATTGCTCATAATAAAAATTTTTAACGGTTTTTGATGATTGATAAAAATTACACTTTCGATTGGTTCGGAATATCTCTTTCCGAACGGGCGCCAAACATACTAAAACTTCTGCAAAGTATCGATGAACTGAATGTTGTCTTTTTCGAAATTCAGCAAATTGACTCCCTCAGAACGATTTACTAAACTCGAAATTACATGGGCAAAGGAGAAAAGGGCTTTTGGAAGGGTCAAATAATCTTCATTTTTCGCAGTTCAACCTAACCGAATTAGACCACACACTACTAAACACGGGTTGTGTAAAAAAACCAGGTCGCTCAAAGCCACGCCTCCGAATTCAAATTAATTTGTCCACATGGTAAGTTATCTCGATCTCTTTTTGCTCCTGCCCATCGGATTGGCCATTTGGCGTGGCTGGAAAAATGGCTTTGTGATGGAAATTTTTTCCGCTCTAGCCCTTTTTGTCGGACTGTATGCAGGAGTCCATTTGAGCAATTGGACGGCCGGTGTCATGCGCGAAACCTTCGGTATGGAGGGCGATCATGTTCCCATCACGTCGTTTGTACTTGTGTTTATACTTGTTTGTGTGGGCATCTTTTTCTTGGGCAAGCTCATTACCAAAAATGTGAGCAACGGCGGTGCCGAGCGCTGGAATCAAATCGGAGGATCCTTCTTTGCACTCACCAAAACATTGCTTTTTTTGAGCATCGTTTTCATCCTATTCAATATTGCTGACGCACGGTACAGCCTACTTTCCGCACAACAAAAACAGAAATCCTACCTCTACGAGCCCATCTACCATTTTGGTCTAACGATCATTCCTGCCCTCAAAGAAAGCCAGTTTTATGAGCACCTTAAAAATGACCATCTCGCCCCTGTGCTCAAAAACACCACCGAATCGATTGAACAAAAAGTAGAAGAGAAAACCGACAAAAAAGGAGAAGTAAAAGCTAAAAAAACGGCCAACACCCCATAATGTCGAAGTAAGTAATCGAACCTGCGTATAAAAGAAGAACCTTAATGGTCAAGGATCCGCCGCCTCCCAAGATGAGGCTGCTACATCAAATCAAGAGATAGGATACACCACCTTTCGAATACTGGGCAGATGCGTCAAGTACTTCACACGAACACTGGTACCGATCGGATACAGAGGCTCACCTTCGCAACGCTCCTCAGCCCGAAATTTGATTTCCTGCCCAGATGCCGTGATGAACAGGATCAAAGGATAGAAATAACGCTTACCCGCTTCTTGGGTTGACATCCAATTCACAATGACGCCTTCGGCATGCACACCCTTGCGGTGCAATTGAATAGTATATCTGAATTTGTACAACAAAACCGCCAACACCAATGCGAGTGTGAGTGCAGTCACGAGCCAATCTTGCCAGGTCCAGTTTTCCATCGCGAATATCTTGCGCCAAGGCGAATCCTCCTCAGACGTGGTAAAAATAAAAAAGTCCAGTTAGCGGCATCGCATGTTGTTGAAAGATAATTGGAAGTTGACTCTTCTTTAAATGGAAAAGGGCCACCTCTCAGCGACCCAATTTCCTTTATGTGATGATTGTTTAAAGTAGGTTCTTTATTAATTGCCCATTCGGATAATGGCTCTTTCGCCGCTTTCCAAATCCAAGACTTCGACGATGGCGTTAGCGGCATAACGTCGATCTGAAAAATGAATGGTTTCTCCCTGATAAACGTTTACGATGGGTTCTATAATTTGTTGCCCCAATACATTGTACGCTGAAATGCGCAGTTTGTGCGGCCCACTGAAGAAAAACCGAAGTTCAACGCCGTCTTCTGTCAATCGACCGATCACCTCGGCAGCAAGATTGTTTCCTTGATTTTTAGCAGAAACAATGCGCACTTGCTTCGTGATCTGTGCCTGGCAATCTGTGTTTTTGGCCGTCAACGTCACATCAAAAATACCCTTCTGGTTGAATAAGTGCGTGGCATTCTCCTCTGCCGTGAGAATGGTCGCATCACCGAAATTCCATTGATAACTCGCAGCTCCAAAGGAGGTATTGTAAAAACCAACCTCTACAGCACCGTTGATCAATTCAAATTCATTTGAAATCATCTCGAAATCAGCGGCAAGTTCACTCAGCACAGGAACTGCAAATTCAAACGTCTTGTCACAACCATTCTGATCGCGCACAAAGAGGGTATATACTCCCTGACCAATGCCACTGTGACGTGCAGATTTGTGTCCATCGCTCCAGGTTAATTCGTACACGCCTGTGCCACCCAAAATTTCCACTTCAATATGTCCGTCTTTGCTATTGGCGCAGGTCGCTGGCTTTACATCAGCCAACGCTTGTAGATCCTCATTTTGCTTGATTTCAAAAACGGCTTTAGTGGTTCCGCATACTCCATTCTGATGAATGAGTGCCGTGTATTGTCCAGCCGCAAGACCTTCGATGCTTTCACTCGTTTCGATCTGTTTAGACTGTGCCACAACTGTTGCGTCAGAGGCCATCCAGTCAATCATCAGACCCTTGGTTTTACCTGCGTTAAATTCTACCTTGCCTTCATTTTGGCCAGGACAACCTGCGCCGGAAACAGTCGCAATGGAAGCTCCTCCAATGCGCAATTGAAAACGCAATTGTTCAGTACCCGCAGTTAGATTCAATTCAATTGGACTAGCTTCCCGAAGGGGATATTGATTACCATTGAGTAAGTCTTCCAAGACGACGCATGCACCGCCCGCAAAGGCATCCAATCCAATTGGGGTGAATGTATATGTGCCAGAGGTACCTACTTCCAATCGAAGTGGAATCAATACCTCTGCGGTAGGACGTGCGGTGGAGTACACCGAAAGATCATATCCATCGTCCGATATGGCCGCGAAATAAGGAGCGGTTTCCATAGGACTGCGCAATTTGAATGCGTCAAAGGTCCCTTCAAAGCGAGCCGTGGCTGCATCTGTATAATGTAACACCACTTCATCCACGATGCCGCCGCCACTCAATTGAAGAGAAAGGTTGGAACCTGCTGATTCAACCGAACGAAAGGTTCCGTTGATATTGGCTTTTACTCCTTCACGAGCAGTCAAAACAGGGCTAGCGGCATTGGCAACCACAAAGAACGATTGTGAACTGGCGATGTAGCGTGAACCACCATTGCTGGATACACCATTGATATAGGAGGCATATAAGCCTGTAGCGGCATTGAAAATATACACGGCATTATTCATATTGGTCTTGACCCAATCGGCATCGTTCCAATCGATGGTGCATGGATATGGATTGGCCACCATATTCCAACCATCCGCGCTGGCATTCCCTGTATTCGTATATGTCACAGGCATTGTTTGATCACCAGAGTAAATAGTACCCGTGACATCAATGGTCATAGCGCCAGCAGGCTGATACAAAAAGTATCCAGCATTGGCAATGATCGGATTGGTGATATCGGTGGCACCCACATACCCGCTGTTGATACCTCCAGGAGCTGTCTCGTTATACCGTTGCACATTATTAAATGAATATGGCGGTGGGATATCCGCTCCATTGAAGCCGGTAGTGGTCAAATCGTCATTCCAGTCCTGCAAGGTTTTCGATTGGACGGGAGAACACAAGTTAATCCAACCCGTGTTGCTGGCCGCATGATAGCGCTGCACAGTCACATCGCCCAGGATTGATCCGCTCGACAATGGGCCTATCATACCTGTACCTGATATATCAGAGATCAAGGTCAACTTGTTATTCGTTGTCAATTGACCAGATACAATATTCAAATACCCTCTCAAATGCACTCCGCTGAGTGAAGAAGAAATGGTCAATCCCAATGCATTTTGCAGCGTAGCATGGTTGAAATTCACCAAATTCGTTCCGTTCAACGTTTGCGCTTGCGCTCCGGCAAAAACAAACGTACTTGTTTGGGCATTCAGGGTGCCATTGACCGTCATATTTTCAGTGATGGTCGTGGTGCCGGAACCCGCGTTCCAAATACCCGTTGCATCGATGGTCAAATTCTTACATTCCAAATTCGCCCAGTCGTTGGTGACACTGATGCCGGGACGAACGATGATTTGACTATTGGGACAAAAAGTAGTGATGGCTTGTGGAGGTCCTGCAAGACTCGTAGACCAAATCGCACCGCTCGCATTGCCAGACGCAATAGCGTACCAGGTCACATCCTGTTGGACTAAATAAATTTGAGCTCCATCAGCTATCGACAAATTACTGACCTCAAAATATGGAGCCGAATAAAGTCCTGTGATAGCCGTTTCATCATCAATTCCATCCCCATCAGTATCTATAACGAGAGCCAATTTATCGCTGCTGAAACCCGTGATACCTGTCATATCGAATCGCAATGAAACCGTTCCAGGATCATTGACTCTATTGCATTTCCATGTGCGCGATAGTTTGGAACTGTACAAGCAATTAGACCCTGCGTGGGCGGCAAAAGTGCTTGCGCCATTGTTGTTGCCAAAGATCAAATAGTCTCCATCATCGAGCGAAGAAGGCGTGCGCACTTCCATGATATCATCAGCGCTCACGCTGTTGGATGTAGTCACATGCAAGCCCTGCGAAGCAAGGTCCTTACCTATGCCAAAAATATCATTATTAAATCCAGACTCGTTGTAATAAAGGTGATTGCTTGCGCTCGCAGCAAGGCCATATTTCACAGCCAAATAGGTATGAATCTGATCTTTTTCAAGTGTTGTAAGTAAGCGATTATAAATGATGATTTCATTGATATAACCGGTAAACCCAGCGCTATTGCTGCCTCGACCAATCTGACCCACGCCCGATTGTGCGGTCATACTGCCACCAGAACCAGTCCGTGTATAATTCGTGCCATTGTTGGTGAGTGTCAATGTGCTCGTTGCTGCTGTCGAATATTCGGCCAACATGGATACAGCAGGTTCAGCACTTCCTGCATACACAGGAATCGTCAATCGGTTGTTACCCGTAGGCAATGTGAGGTTGGCTTGGGAACTTTGACGATAACCCAAGGCCATATTGCTATTGGTAGAAACACCAGGATAAATTCCAATGAAGTAATTAAAAATGTTTGTATTGGCACGCTGTGTTACAGCAAATACAGTGAATTCACTGTTGGCAATCGTACTCAAATCAATGTTCAAATAACGCGAACCGCCATTCGTATAAATACCTGGCATGCCGTTGATCACGTTGCTATAATAATGAGGTTGCTTGCTTGATGTCGGCATCGAAGCATGGTAGCCATTGCCGCTTTGGTCTTGCCAAGTGGCCACCGTAGCGCCATCGGTAGTGGTGGAAGTGCCTGCATCGGCTTTGAGCCAAATTTGCAGACCTGAACTGACGCCTCCGGGTGTTTGTGCCCATGTGAAAACACACATAGTGGCAGCAAAAACAGCGCAGGCAAACTTTTGAATCTCTCTTTTCATTGTTGAACTGGTTAGGTTTGCGAAAGGGTGTAAACCATTTCAGCCATTTTCTACGGAGATTCTACGACATGGTTGCGAAAAAACAGTTGCCAGTGCGAATTTTAACAAAAGCAACAGGGCAACCACGAAGATTGCCCTGCCTAACCTAACTTTAAACAAACATCACCAGGGGTGACGTTTACGTTTGATATTTTAAATAACCCTGAGGGTTTGATTTTAAATGCTTTTTCGTTTCGTTCAAAAATATCGATAAAAAAAGTATATTGTTCGAAACTAGAGCAAATGTAACAAATTCTTTTCAGTCTGCCCAATTTTTTTTCAATAAATCACTCATTTTTACACTTCTTATCAAAAAGCCATTGGATACCATCAAAGGAATCATTATCAAAGGGATACCTTATAAGGACAACGCCCAAATAGTTCGGATCTTTACCAAAGAACACGGATTGGCTACCTTTATGGTGCGCCTTGGCAACCCAAAGTCCTCCTCTTTGCGACACGTTTGCAGGGTCATGAACCTGGTGGAATTCGAAGCGCATATGCATGACGACAAAGATTTGCACCAACTGAAGCAATTGCGATTGGCCTATCCTGTGAATACCATCCCATTCGACCCTAGCAAAAGTGCACTTGTGCTGTTTCTTGGTGAATTACTTGCCAAAACACTACCAGACAAATATTACAACAAGCCCCTATTTCAATTCATACACGATGCGATCTTGCTACTAGATGACTCCTATGAAATTCAGAATTTCCACCTCTGGTGTACAACCGAAATCATTCGACATTATGGATTTTACCCCGAGCCTAATTCCTTAATGCCCGCACTTGTACACTTCGATCTTTTAGAAAACG